>NZ_OX579588.1:1455000-1755000 GCF_951229915.1 Candidatus Ornithobacterium hominis
AGGGTTGCGCTCGTTGCAGGACTTAACCTAACACCTCACGGCACGAGCTGACGACAGCCATGCAGCACCTTGCATCCTGTCCGAAGAAATACCCCTTTCAGGGTACGTCAAAATGCATTTAAGCCTTGGTAAGGTTCCTCGCGTATCATCGAATTAAACCACATGCTCCACCGCTTGTGCGGGCCCCCGTCAATTCCTTTGAGTTTCATTCTTGCGAACGTACTCCCCAGGTGGCTAACTTATCACTTTCGCTTGGTCTCCGAAGTTCTTCACCCCGAAAACGAGTTAGCATCGTTTACTGCGTGGACTACCAGGGTATCTAATCCTGTTCGCTCCCCACGCCTTCGTCCATCAGCGTCAGTTAAGTCTTTGTTACCTGCCTTCGCATTCGGTGTTCCGTGTAATATCTATGCATTTCACCGCTACACTACACATTCCAGCAACATCAAACTCACTCAAGACTAACAGTATCAATGGCAATTTCACAGTTGAGCTGTGAGATTTCACCACTGACTTATTAGCCCGCCTACGGACCCTTTAAACCCAATGAATCCGGATAACGCTCGCATCCTCCGTATTACCGCGGCTGCTGGCACGGAGTTAGCCGATGCTTATTCGTATAGTACCTTCAACATCCTATCTCGTAAGATGATTTATCCCTATACAAAAGCAGTTTACAACCCATAGGGCCGTCTTCCTGCACGCGGGATGGCTGGATCAGGCTTCCACCCATTGTCCAATATTCCTCACTGCTGCCTCCCGTAGGAGTCTGGTCCGTGTCTCAGTACCAGTGTGGGGGTTCACCCTCTCAGGCCCCCTACAGATCATCGCCTTGGTAGTCCTCTACACTACCAACTAACTAATCTGACGCATGCCTATCCTTATCCGATAAATCTTTTAAATATTTATGATGCCATAATTATTATTATGGAGTATTAATCCGAGTTTCCTCGGGCTATCCTCCCGATAAGGGCAAGTTACATACGCGTTACGCACCCGTTCGCCGGTCTCTCTAATCCGAAAATTAAATACCCCTCGGCTTGCATGTGTTAAGCCTCCCGCTAGCGTTCATCCTGAGCCAGGATCAAACTCTCCGTTGTTATTCCTTAATTATCTAATGTCTTAAATAATAACTATAACTGAAAAGCTATCCCCAAACTCATCAAATTGACACTTGGCTTCTTTTTGCTTATTTTGTCTTCTAATTTGTATCTTATTTCTATCTTTATGAACTCCTCTACCCTAAAAGGGCTGCAAATATATAAATTCTTTTTCTTTTAATCCAAAAAAAAATTTATCCTTTTTTTTTATCAAACTTCCAAATAACTCTCTCACTCTCAAAAGGACGGCAAATATAAATACTATTTTTATTCCCCTCCAAATTTTTTACCATGTTTTTTTATAACTTTTTTTAAATAAATTGTAATTGATTGATTTACAAGTGAATGGACTTGAATTATTTTTGCGTTTTTTTGACTATCCGTATCTAATATATTGAATGAAATTATAACTAATCTCTATTAATGATCAATTAGTGTTCGCATGGCGGACGTTTTGACTATATGATGAACGTTTTTTCTCTTCCTATTTTTTTTAAGCCTTAGAAAATTTGGCTATTAGAAAATAATAAGACTTCAATCCTTGTTTTGAGTTACTTTTTTAATGTACTAAGGATGTGGATTAAAAAAAAGCTTGCAAATCGCAAGCTTAGTGGCATAGTTGCTGCTAAATGGTTTTGCAACAGCTGCTCTTCTATTATACGGCTACTAATCTTTTACACAACGGATAGCTTTTCCTTCTGTGATAGCATTTTGTGGTAAATTGTCGCCTATCCAACTTATTGCTGGTCTTGGTTTGGGAGCTAAATCATACTCTCCTTGCCAGTCTCCGTCATCTTGCCTGATTCTATCTCCAGCCTCCCCAGTCCAATAAGCTCCAGATTCATCATATCCTCCATCACTTTTGCGATATGGCGGAAAACCCAAGTTTATCCCCTTAAGTTTTTCAACAGAAATTTTCTTATATTCACCAAATGATTCATTTTTAACCCAAACTGAGGGTAGATCTTTTTCTTCTATAACTTTCCACCCAGCAGGGCAGGGGTTATTTACTGTTTGATTAATCCATAAATCATATGGCCCACCACTTGATGCGTCCACCCAGGTGTCGCTGCCTGTCACAAATTTTCCAGCTATGTTCCTGTACTCGCCCCACTCTATGACAATTTCAGTAGTAGTTGGTGAGTCCTTAAACTCATGCCCATCTGCTGCCCGCTGCCATTGGAATAATGAGCCATGGGTTCTCTCATCAGCATGAGCTCCTTCTCGATCTAAACTTTTCGTTAGGTTAAAGAAATCACTTTTTATATTGGCATACTCCGCTCCTAAATCGAAGTTGAGCCAAGTTTTAGAATAATTTGAAGCCTCATCTTTTATCAGCTTGGCACAATATACAAAATCATGCTTCCCGTCACCAAAGTGTTTATCAAAAACGACATTCCTTGGTGCACATTTTTTGATTTCATCGATGATTTTAGTAGCCTTTTTGGGGTACTTCTCTCGGATATAATTTATTTTCCCTTCATCTACTATTATTTCCCATTTGAGGTCTGAAAGGCTTATGCGCTTCACCTTTTTATCTTCTTCTTCCCATATTAAAACCCAGTCGGTCTTTTCTTTCTTCTCAACGCCCTCTATGCGCAGGTCTCCTTTTTGGTCTTCTTCTTCTTTAGCACGAATGTCTAATGTCGCCTCTGGAGCATCTGTATTGATGCCCACTTGGGCCGTGGCTGCGGCTCCTGATAATACAGCTAAAGAAAGTAACAATTTCTTCATTTTCCTTTATTTTTAAGTTAATATTTTGTTATATTTATTATTTTTTCTCTATTTTTTTTAATAAAAAAAAGGATATATAGCATTGCCTGCATATCCTCCTTTTAGAAATTTTGATTAACCGCAGCCGCTTGGGACAGCGGAACTTTCTTCTACTTTTCTGAAATTTAAGTAGTTACATTGTGTGTGTGTGTGTGTGTGTGTGTGTGTGTGTTTAACATTTATTTTTTAATCACCAAATTTTATTTGTTAAAATTATCAAAAAAACATTTCCTGTTCATATTCCGCAAAAGTATTTATTACAAATGAGTTAAACAATATTCTTTATACATTTGGGGTAAATGAATTCTGTACTACGGGTTAAAATATTATTATTTCATCAAAAATTTTCTAAGCCTTTAAAAAAAATCACTTCCAATTTTCGATAATATAAGCAATCATATACGCTGCTAATTTCGCTGTGCAGTCATCAATATCAAAATTGGGGTTGAGCTCCGCTACATCCGTCAGCGCTAATTTCCCCGATTTACTTACCAGTTTCAGTATTTTCTGTACTTGGAAGGGCGTTAAACCGTTCACACAAGTGGCGCTAACGCCAGGTGCGTAAGCTACGTCAAATACATCCATATCTAGAGTCAAGTAAAGCGCATCTACTTTTTCAATAAATTCCTGCAAAGTTTCTTCCCAATTTAAGTTTTGATGAATTTCTTCGGCAAAAATGTAATTCGCCTCAATTTCATCCGCTTTTTGAAACAAAATCGGTGTATTCCCATAACTCTGAATTCCTAAACAAAAATACTTAAACTTTGAATTATTTTCATCTGCCAAAGCATTCATTTCATAAAAACCTGTGCCAGAATTTGTTTGCGGCGATGGTTTCCTCAAATCAAAATGAGCATCGATATTAATGACTCCAATATTTTTCTCATGCTGAAAAAGTGCTGCGAAATTACCCAAAGCCACCTCATGCCCACCACCCAAGACGATGGGCTTCTGATTCTGCAAAATCATTTGGCTCACACTTTCTGTTTGCAATTCTCGTGCTTTTTCCAAGTCTCCATTTTCACAAAGAATATTCCCAGCATCCAAGAGATTTAACTGCTGATGATAAGGTATGCCTGATAGGAATTGTCTGATTTTCTGCGGAGCTGCGGCGGCCCCCACTCTACCCTGGTTTCGTCGCACGCCTTCATCACAAGCAAAACCTAGGAATACAAAACTATTTTCTTCCGCTTCTTCGCTATAAGCTTTTATCACTTGATGCCACCGCCAGCCTTTCTCCCCAACTTCTTCATCAATACGCCCTTGCCACCACTCGGGGCTAAACTCTTCTTTCATTTCTCTTAATTTTATTTTGTTTAAAATTTTCTAAGGCTTAAAAAAAATTCTAAAATTTTCTCAATTTTACTTATCTTTTAATTTAAAGCTACAATGTATGAAAATTTACACCAAAAAAGGTGACACTGGCGAAACTTCTTTGTATGGCGGGGAAAAAATTTCTAAAGCCTTAAAAAATTCTATGAAAAAAGCACTCTTAATCATCAATGGTGAACCACCCAAAGAAAAAATTGACATCTCTAAATTCAATGGTATTTTTTGTACGGACGGTGCCTATGCCAAAGCTCTAGAAATAGGGATTCAACCAGAAATCATAGTTGGTGACCTTGATAGTATTTGCCTAGAAAACTTGGATTCTACCATAGAAGTTTTGCGCCGTTCCAATCAAGACTTCACCGACTTCTATAAATCTTTGGTTGAAATTGAAAAGCGTGGATTTCAGTCGGTAGATGTGTATGGTGCTACAGGTTTAGAGCACGACCATTTTCTCGGTAATTTATCTACGGCACTGAAGTTTAAAGATAAAATTAGAATCAGTTTTCATGATGACTTTTCAGTTTTCTTTTTTGCAAAAAGTCCAGTCATTTTACGTGATACAAAAAACAGAGTCATTTCTCTGTACCCCTTTCCTTTTGCTAAAAACGTAATTTCAGAAGGTTTGTTTTATCCTTTGGATAAAGTTGATCTTCAGCTCAATGGGTTCATCAGCACACGAAACCACAGCTTGGAAGAAGAAGTGAAAATTCAGTATGACGAAGGTGAAATGCTAGTTTTTGTTTCCAAATATCATCGGGATTTTTCTTAAAATTTTCTAGCCTTATAAAAATTATTAGCTGTTGTGATGATTATTTAAGCAAGCAATTATAAAAAAAATTAAGCCTTAGGAAATTTTTCAATAAAAAATTCCCTAAGGTTTTTAAAAAATTTTGAAATTTAAACTCATCTGCTATTCCATCAGTAAATCAATAAGTTGGCTCAGTCTCATTTTCAGACTCGAGCGGTGAACAATCACATCTATAAAGCCTTTCTCTAGCAAAAATTCTGAAGTTTGGAAACCTTCGGGTAAATCTTGGCCTATTGTTTCGCGTATTACACGTGGTCCTGCAAAGCCAATCAAAGCACCAGGTTCTGCCAAGGTGATGTCGCCCATCATACCAAAGGAGGCCGTGATGCCACCAAATGTAGGGTCGGTGAGTAGCGTGATGTACGGTAACTTCTTGTTTGCTAGCTGAATGAGCTTCGCCTCTACCTTTGCCATTTGCATTAGTGAGTGAGCTGCTTCCATCATTCTTGCTCCACCCGATTTACAAATCAAAATGTAAGGCAAATTATTTTTAATGGAATAGTCTATCGCCCGAACGATTTTCTCACCCATTGCAGAGCCCAAGGAACCACCAATAAAGTTAAAATCCATTGCACTCACTACGACTTTTTTCCCTTCTAAATTTCCCGTTGCGGTGCGAATGGAATCCTTCAGGCCAGTTTTTTTCTTCGTTTCTTTGATTCTGTCGGTATATTTTTTAGAATCTTCCCAATTTAGCGGGTCTTTACTTTCAATATTTTTATGTAATTCTTCATATTTTTTGTCGTCAAAAAGAATTTCAAAATATTGCTGCGAACCGATCCTTACATGAAAATCATCTTCGGGACTTACATAATTATTACGCTCAAGCTCCTCTGTTTCAATTATTTTACCTGTAGGTGTTTTGTACCACAAGCCTTTGGGCGTATCTTTCTTTTCTTCTGTAGAAGTTTGAATATTTTTTTTCTTTCTTCTAAACCAAGCCATACAATCAATTTTATTCTAAAAGATAAATGTATAAAATATTATTAATTCTAACGGAAGATTTCTGATAAAGCTAAAGCATTTTTGTAAATTTGGTTCAACTAAAATTTAAAATTATGTATCCTTTTCAGCGAAATAGAAGATTGAGAACTAATGAAAGTATCCGCTCTCTGGTGAGAGAAAATCATGTATCAGCCGATGATTTGATGATGCCACTTTTTATCATGGAAGGTGAAAATACGCAAGAAGAAATCAGCAGTATGCCAGATTATTTTAGGTTCAGCCTAGATTTACTGATGGATGAAATTGAAAAAGCAACAAAATTGGGCATCAAAGCCGTGAATATTTATTGCAAAGTTGATGCGGATAAAAAAGATAATGAAGGTACCGAGGCTCTGAATCCCAATGGGTTGATGCAGCGTTCGATTCGTAAAATTAAAGAAAATTTCCCTGACGTGTTGGTCTTCACCGATGTGGCTCTAGACCCTTATTCTTCTTTCGGGCACGATGGCGTGGTGGAAGATGGAAAAATTTTGAATGACAAAACCAACGAAATTTTAGCACAAATGGCACTGAGCCATGCCGAGGCAGGAGCTGACTTCATTGCTCCGTCTGATATGATGGATGGGCGAATTTTGGCGATTCGTGAAACTTTAGAAAACAATGGCTTTAGCGATGTAGGCATCATGAGTTATACGGCTAAATATGCTAGCTCTTTCTACGGTCCGTTCAGAAATGCACTGGATTCTGCTCCTGGTTTTGGCGACAAAAAAACTTACCAAATGGATTTTGCTAACGCTGATGAAGCGCTGCACGAGGCAGAGAACGACATCTTAGAGGGTGCTGATATTTTGATGGTAAAACCAGGCTTGGCTTATCTCGACGTGATTTATCGTCTAAAAGAATACAGCAAATTACCCATTGCCGTTTACCAAGTGAGTGGAGAGTACGCAATGCTAAAAAGCGCTGCTGCCAACGGTTTTTTGGATTTTGAGAAATGTCTTTTGGAGCAAATGTTTGCTTTCAAAAGAGCTGGCGCTTCCGTTATCAATACTTACTTTGCAAAGGAAGTCGCCGCTTTAGTCCAATAAATCATGAATGATTTGATTTAAACTTTTTTTTCTTAATGAAACAGGGAAATGCGTCAGAATTCGGTTTCGGGCACATTTTCCTATTTCATTATTTTCTAAGGCTTTTAAAATTTTCTCGCTCGCTTCTTCCAAATTGGGTGAATTTAAAATATAGCCGCAATCGCCAATGGCTCTAGGAATTCCATTCACCGCAGAACCCACTGGCACACACTCGCTCATCATTGCCTCGCAGAGCACATTGGGCAAACCTTCGCTTAGCGAAAACTGAGCATAAACTTTAGTTTCTGCATACAATTCTTTTAATTCTTCTTTCTCTAAATGAGGTAAAATTTGAAGATTTTTTAAGGCTTTAAATTTTTCTGGAATTAAATTTTCTTGCTGTACGCCGGCAACTATAAATTTGATTTGAGGGTGCCTCTCAGCCAATTTCAAGAAAAAGTCAATACCTTTTAGCCAATAAACTTTTTTACCCGAAATCTGCCCGACTGTGAGCACTTGATTCTTTTTCTCTTTAGCATACCAATCGCCTGCAGCATAGCCTGTAGGAATCACAGTCATAGGTGTTTTTAGCTCAGGCATAAAATTTAAAATCCCAGTGGTAGCATCTCCCCCAGCATAGCGGTTTTCGCTTTTTACCATGCTCTCATCTACTGGAAGAATGTGATCAACATTTTGGTAAACCCAGCGGGCTAAGCGTGTTCTTAGATTTTTTTTATAAAATAAACCAAACTCAACCGAAGGGATGCATACCGCGTCGTATCCACCGACTACAACTAATACTTTTTTTCGGAAGATTTTGGCTAGCAAACATGCCCAAAAAGCATGATAATCATTAAACCACACGTAGACTAAGTCTCTGGACGGGATGTTTTTTATAAGTTCTAAAATTCCCTTAAATTGGTAATAAAAAAATGTTAATGTAGATTTTTTCAAGAAAAATTGTTGTTGCTTTACTTCGCAAAATTCTTGGAGAATGGCGACATCATTTTTCACGAAAGTTGTTTTTTGAGGATAAACCATCAATATTTTATAAGGAATCATGTATGCAAGATAAAACTATTGTTTCTAAAAAAGCTTCTATTGACTTAAAATATTTTTTAAGCCTTCTTTTTTTTATCTCATTTTTTGGTTTTTCTAACGCTCAAATTAAAAAAATAAAGGGTAGCATCGTTTTAACTGAAAAAATTAGAGATTTCAATGGTATTTATATTCAAAATCTACGAACAAAAAATTATACACTCCCTGATATTGTTGGCGGTTTTGAAATAGAGGCTATGCTTGGCGATTCATTGCGTTTTAGTGGTGAGTTTTTGAGCGAAAAACATTTAGAAATCACACCTCAGATTTTCTCTAAAGAGAAAGTAGTTGTACTGATGGAAAATGAAATCATTCAATTAGATGAAATCGTAGCAAACCCGCCACTCACAGGGAATTTAAAGACCGACTTGGCCAGTGTTGCTTATCTTGATACGATTAGTGCTCTCTACAGCCGATTGGGATTGGACATTAAAAGCAAAGAGATTCAACGCCGAGAAAAAATGGGAGATCTGTTTCCGAATTTATTTGGGATTCCTCTCCCTACAAAATTAAATATAGGAACTTTATATAAATTAATTTCGGGCTATTACAAAAAAGAAGAAAGACTCTATAAATATAACCAATTAGATGAAACGACAAAAAAGATTTTAGCCATAGTCCCCAAAGATTTTTTTTCTAAGGCTTTAGAAATTCCAGAAGAAAAGGTATTCAACTTTGTTTTCTTTGCTGTCCAAACTGATAAACTACAATTTCAAAATTTATTGAAAAACAATAATTCGTTTGACATCAAAGAACTGCTAGAAAAAAAATCAAAAATTTACCTAAACCGACTCCAGTCTAACGAAGTGGATTCAAAAAATGATAACCTAAAGAAACCTCACTGACAGCGACTAATATTTTGTTTCTCATTGAACTCATTATGTGTTTTGATTTAGCTAGAATAAAAATGATGCAAATGGATGAGATTTAACCACTCTTGAGGCTAACTTAACTGATAATATAATAATTACACAGCTTTCTAAGCTCCAAGGCCAACTTTTTATGGATACTTCTCCACCTTTTACCTTTTTATCTGAATTATCTTTCTAATCTCCAACAACCCCTCCCACATTACCAGTTCGTCTATGTATTTGGATACCATTAGAATTAGCATCTATAGATAGCCATATATATTCTGTCCCAGACTGAACACAGAAATAAAATTGCCCTGTACCATTTTTATTAGTATAGTTTATTTTTCCTGCATTATCTGCTGTACAAGACATATCAGCCTGATTCTGGATACCATTAATAGCCTCTTTTTTTACTACACCATCTGTACCTACTACCAATGCTTCTCCTGTACCAGCTTGTAAGCCTTCTAATTTAAGTGGGTCTGCATCTGCTTTAACATGTAGTATGTTAGTAGGAACTCCTACATCACCTATTCCTACATTACCTGCATTATTAATAATCATTCTGGTCTGATGATCAATACCATCATTGGGAGTAGTGACAAATTCTATACGGCTTGGCTTACTACTAAAAGAATAATCTCCATCTGCGTAGATACGCATACCTCCCGATCCACCATGATGGAAAGTATCGTTATCCCTAGTAGATTTAAAATCAATTCCTAAAAAATTTACAAAATTATCATCTTTTTTACTATACTCCACTTTACTGTGGTCTTTAATACCTTTTGCTTCCTGTTCCATAAGATGTAGAATCTCACCCCTATATCGTGACCCTGCAAATAAAACATTTTGGTTTCCTGTTACAGACTGAACAGCCCAAGGACCATCACTAAAAACTGCTACTTCATTCTTTACCATTAATGTTCTAGTAGGTGTAGTAGTACCTATCCCTACATTTCCGTTGTTGAACACTGTGACTAACTTGGCTCCTGCTTGGTTCTCTAATTCCAAGTTTTTAGGAGATTGGGCATCATCCTTCGTTTTTACATTAAGGGTAGCACTTGGGGTTTCTGTATTAATCCCCACCTGAGCAGTGACCGCAACCGCTGATAATACGGTTAAAGAAAGTAATAATTTCTTCATTTTTTTTAATTTTTTTGATTAATTTTTTATTGATTTATTCTTTTCTTAATTAAATTTTTGCTGGTTTTTTTCAACTTTTTCTTGCTTCTTCATTTAGAAAGAGCCCCAACCCGTGAGGCTCTTCTTTTTGAAGAAATTACTACTCTCACACAGGTGAAAATAGAAAAACCGCACAAGATTTTCTTGCACGGCTTTGCGGTTCGCTCCCGCAGGGAAGCAATAAATTATTATAAGTTATTGATAATGAGTTGTTTAGCTCATTACTTGTGTGTGTGTGTGTTTACACTTTATTTTGAAACTCACAAATTTCATTTGTTAAAATTTCGTTATTTTTTTGTTAAAAATTCCCGTTGAGATTTTTCACTTTTCTCAACCTGCCCACAAATGTATTTTACGTTTTTGAATTACGCAAATTTGTTTTTTTTGAGGCAGTTGGACTTAAATGATCATTTACACTACACCTTGTGCTAACATGGCTTCGGCTACTTTCACAAATCCAGCGATATTAGCCCCTTTCATATAATCAATTTCATCTCCTTTTTTACCGTATTTCACACACTGCTCATGAATGTCTGTCATAATGTCTTTGAGCCGCTGATCAACTTCTTCCCGACTCCAATTAAGGCTCAGCGAGTTTTGAGACATTTCTAGCCCAGAGGTAGCTACTCCGCCAGCGTTACTGGCTTTTCCTGGCGAATAAAGCATTCCACTGTTCCGGAAGATGTGAATTGCCTCTGACGTAGATGGCATATTGGCGCCTTCTACTACGGCTTGCACACCATTATCGGCTAACTTTTGTGCATCTTCTTTCTGAATCTCGTTTTGGGTTGCGCAAGGCAGTGCAATGTCACATTTTTGCCCCCATGGTTTTTCATCTTCGAAATATTGAGCATCATTGTATTGCTCGGTGTATTCTTTGATTCGCCCTCGCTTTTCGTTTTTAAGTTGTTTTATGAATTCTAATTTTTCTTCATTGATTCCGTTTTCATCATAAATATATCCTGAAGAGTCTGAAAGAGTTAAAACTTTTCCGCCTAGCTCGATGAGTTTTTCGGCGGCAAACTGTGCTACGTTTCCTGAACCTGAAATCACAAAACTCTTTCCGTCAATACTCTCTCCGATTCTCTCAAGCATATTCTGCACAAAATAGATGACACCGTAGCCAGTGGCTTCTGGCCTTATCAAAGACCCGCCATATTCTAATCCTTTGCCCGTAAGTACTCCTGTGAATTCATTGGCTAATTTTTTGTACATGCCAAAGAGGTAACCGATTTCTCTAGATCCTACACCTATATCACCAGCTGGGACGTCGGTATTTGGGCCAATGTGGCGATAAAGCTCTGCCATGAAGCTTTGGCAGAATCGCATGATTTCTGCATCAGATTTTCCTTTGGGGTCAAAGTTGGAGCCGCCTTTTGCTCCACCCATCGGTAATGTCGTTAAGCTATTTTTGAATGTTTGCTCAAAGGCTAAAAACTTCAAAATACTAAGGTTCACACTTGGGTGAAATCTTATCCCTCCTTTGTAAGGGCCTATGGCAGAATTCATCTCAATACGGTAACCTCTGTTTACTTGTATTTCGCCTTGGTCATCTACCCATGGCACACGGAATATGATTATACGCTCGGGCTCAGCTATGCGTTCCAATAGTTTTTTGTTTTGGTATCTTTCGTTTTCTTCTATGAATGGTAAAATAGATTCTGCAATTTCTTCTACCGCTTGATGAAATTCGGGTTCATTGGGGTTATTTTCTTTTATTTTTTGAATAAATTTTTCTAGTAAACTCATGATTATATTTTTAAAGTATAAATTTAAAAAAATTAAATTTCCTCTCAGTCATTTTAATCCTTATTCTTTTGATGATAAAACTTCTGTTTTTTTTTAAGCCTTTATTTTTTTTGAAATTAATTTTAAAAGAAAAATTGAAAGAATGAAGAATGTGGCTAGGCACAAAGCTGAATATTGCATGCTGCCCGTGAGATACAAAACCTGAGCGAAAATAAAGCTGCCTAAAATCAGTGCTAATTTCTCTACAATGTCAAAAAAACTGAAGTAAATGGCATAGTCTCCCGTAGGTGGTAATAACTTGGAATAAAATGACCGTGCCAAGGCTTGGACTCCGCCCAGTACTAAACCTACGAAGGCTCCTAGTGCATAAAATTTATACATGACCCATGGGTCGTCTTTTCGCATGAGAAAGGCGCCGATGCAAATCCCCGTCCATATCAATAAGCCTAATTGCAGAGCTTTGATGTTTCCTAACTTTAAAGATAGCCACGAGAATAAATAAGAACCTGCTACGGCTACAAATTGGATTAATAAAATTGTGATAATTAAATTCTGCGCTGGCAGGTCTAATTCTTGGTCGCCAAAGCGAGTTGCCATATAATTGATGGTTTGGATCCCAATACTCAAGCTGAAAAATGAAATGAGAAAATACTTTAAACGCTCGTACTTAAAAAGTTTCTTCCCGACTTTTATCAATTCCAAATGTGCGGAGCTGAATAAAGATTTCTGAGTTTTGCTGGTTGGCTGTGAGTAACTTGCTGGCAAATACCGAAAGGTAATTTGTGCAAAACCTATCCACCACAATGCTACCAGTAAAAATGAATACCGCGTGAGTGATCTGTCTACAAACATAATGAGAGCTAAACAAATAATTAGTAAAATTGCTGAACCAATGTATCCGTACACAAAACCAACGGCAGATAACTGATCTTGCTTTTCTTTGGTAGCGATTTCTGGCAAGTAGGCATTGTAGAATACCAAGCTCCCCCAGTAGCCAACGCTGGCTAAAATACTCCCGAAGATTCCTACCCATAAATTTTCTAAGCCTGTAAAAAAATAAAGTGAAGCGCAACCAGTGGCTCCCAGCCAAGAAAAAATCTTGAGAAATCGTTTTTTATCACCCATTTGGTCTGAAATAGCTGATAAAATTGGTGAAATCAAAACAACAATGATGAATGATGTGGTGATGGAATAAGAGTACAGTATGTCTTTGTCTGAAAATAAAATTCCTAAAAATTTTACTCCCGCCGTATCATCTAAAATTTCACCATAATAAATTGGGAAAATAGCCGTAGTGATGACCAAGGAATATACGCTATTCGCCCAATCATAAAAAGCCCAAGCCCATTGTTGTTTCTTTAGCATTATTGCCATTATTTAAAATCCCATACCAGGGATACTCGGCAGTCCTTTTCTTGCTTCTGCTTCTACTTGATTATCAAAATCTTTTTGTGCTTTTTCTAAGGCTTTATTTAAAGTTAAAATTATATAATCAATCAATTGTTCTTTATCTTCTAGCAACTCATCATCGATTTGAATGTTTTTTAAACGTCCGTTTTTGTAAACCTCTACGCTTAGCAACTGATCTCCAGTTTTTTCTTCTATCGTTTCCTGGCTCAATTTCTTCTTTAGAGTTTCTACACGCTGTTGGGATTCTTGCAATTGCCCCAGCATTTTCATCATATCCATATTCAAAATTTTGTGCCAATATAATTATTTAATAAGAGATTATTTCTATTTTTGGCATAAATTATCACGATGCGTTGCTATTATATTTTTCTATTCTTTATTTTCTTTTGTTGCCAATCAAAAAACATAGAATCTGTGGAAGCCAAGCCTCTAGAAATCACCAATGAAGAATTATTTAATTATATAGAGTATTGCAATGATCGTTTTAATTTTTGCTTCAGTTACCCCAGTCATTTCTCTGCACAGCCTAGCTCTGCCAATGGTGATGGGAAAACTTTTATCAATAAATTAGATGATGCTAAAATCATTGCTTTTGGAGAGTTGGATTATGATAATGCAGGGCTAGAACCTCATCTTCATTTCATACAAGATCAAATCAAAATTCAAGATTCTGCTAGAGTTCCTTATGGCTATAATTTCATAGGCTTTGGGAAAAATGATGGGAAAATCTACCACGAGAGAATTCTGATAAAGGAGAAAGAGAACGCTAACAGCAAAGTCAACGTGATTTATTCCATTCAACTTTCTTACCCTCAAAAACATCAAAAGAAGTATACACAGCTTTGGGCTAATTTGATGGGAAATTTAAAAATTTGAATCAGCTTTCGCTCTTTATTTTATTCCACAGTAAATCCTTTAATTGATTTAAATTCTGTTGTGCCACTGATGAAATAAAAACATGCGGAACGTCTTTTGGTAATTTTTTGGTAATTTCTTCTTTCAGTTCATCATCCAGCATATCACTTTTTGAAATAGCTAAAACTCGCTCTTTATCTAGTAATTCAGGATTGTAATTTTTCAATTCCGTGATTAGGATTTCATATTCTTTGGCGTAATCCTCCGCATCGGCAGAAATGAGCAATAACAAGACTGCATTCCGCTCTATATGCCTGAGGAATCGATGCCCTAGGCCTTTCCCTTCTGCTGCTCCTTCAATAATTCCCGGTATATCGGCCATTACAAAAGATTGATGATTCCTGTATTCTACAATACCCAAATTGGGAGTTAAGGTTGTGAATTGATAATCAGCAATTTTAGGCTTAGCCGCTGTGATGACAGACAGTAGCGTAGATTTCCCTGCATTGGGGAATCCCACCAATCCTACATCTGCCAACACTTTTAGTTCAAAAATTACGCTCATTTCTTCACCATTTTCCCCGGGCTGGGCATACCTCGGCGTTTGGTTAGTTGCCGAGCGAAAATGCCAATTCCCTAAGCCTCCACGTCCACCTTTTAGCAAGATTTTTTCCTGTTGATTTTCTGTAATTTCAAAAATTTGTTCACCATTTTCATCTTTCACCACCGTGCCGAGCGGAACTTCAATATAAACATCTTCACCATCTGCACCCGTAGAGCGTTGCTTGCCGCCAGGCTTCCCATTCTCTGCGTGCAAATGGCGAGTATAGCGTAAGTGAAAAAGCGTCCATAATTGGTCGTTCCCCCGTACGATTACGTGGCCACCTCTACCTCCATCACCACCATCAGGCCCGCCTTTGGGTATGTATTTCTCTCGGCGCAAATGCGAGGAGCCTGCTCCACCTTTCCCGCTACTGACATTAATTTTCACATGGTCTATAAAGTTATCTTGCATTATAAAAATTTTAAATCTTGAATAAATTCCTCTCCTATGCCTTCGTTAAGATGAGCAATAATTTTACTCTTTCCAAAAGAAAGTTCTTCCTTCAGCGCTGGTGAATTTAGCTTCACATACATAATACGTTTTTTTACATAAATGCGCTCGGTGTAACTCTTTAAAAAACCGCCCATTTCCTCCTCCCACGCATCTTCTGCCATACTCTGTAGTACTCGCTCTTCCATGCCGTGCCAACGGATAAATTCTTTTACCGCCTCGCCTACTGTCATTTCATTTTTTCTCCTTCTCATCATGATTTTTTTTAAGGCTTAAAAAATTTTTAATAAAGATGAAACACCTGATGCTCTTCATTAATTTTTTTCAAAATTTTCGTTGTCCGCTCAGGGTGTGTATCGCTCAAAAATATTTGCCCGAAGTGCTCATGATTTACCAAACTGATGATTTGCTCTACCCGAGATTCATCTAGTTTATCAAAAATATCATCTAAAAGTAGAATCGGGGTAATTTGCGTCTGTTTTTTTATCATTTCCAGTTCCGCTAGCTTTAGTGCAATTAAAAAAGATTTTTGCTGCCCTTGTGAACCAAATTTTTTAATTCGATTCCCCCCCAATTTAAATTCCAAATCATCTTTATGTACTCCCGCTGTGGTGTATTGCAAAAGTCGGTCTTTTTCTAAGGCTTTTCTGAGGAAATCGGTAGGGTTTTCTTGCAATTGACTTTGGTAAGAAATATCAACACATTCTTTACCCGTTGAAATTTGCTCGTAATACGATTTAAAAATCGGGATGAATCCTTTCAAAAACTCTTCTCTTTTGGGGTAAATATTTTGGCTTAATTCTAAAATTTCTTTATCAAAAATAGTGAGCTGCAATTCATTAAATGTGCGATTGGCCGCAAAATATTTCAACAAAGCATTTCGCTGCTGTAGTACCTTATTGTACCTGAGTAAATCAGCCAAATAAAGCGCATCTGACTGAGAGATAATTCGGTCTATAAATTTACGCCGAACATCGCTTCCTTCTGTGATTAAATCACGGTCTGCTGGCGAAATAATGACTACGGGGAAGCTCCCTACGTGGTCAGCCATTCGCTCGTAATTTTTTTTATTACGCTGAACTTGTTTTTTTTCGCCTTTTTTTACGCTAACTTGCACCCATTCTTCTTTTTCATTTTTCTGAAACCAACCTTCTAGAAAAAAAAACTCTTCGCCAAAGTGTATATTCTGCGCATCGATGTGATTAAAATAACTTTTAAAAAAACTTAAATAATAAATCGCATCCAGAACATTGGTCTTCCCCATGCCGTTATTGCCCACGAATGCATTGATTCTAGGCAAAAAATCATAACTTTTTTCTTGAAAATTTTTAAAATGAACGAGATGGATTTTCTTGAGATACATTTAATTTCTTTTGGGCTTAGAGCCAATTTACTTTTTGACGTTTTTTTTGACTAAATATTTTTTAAGGCTTAAATAATTTTAAAAAAAAATAAAAATTCATCTCTGCCTTTAGAGATTTCCTTTTTTATAATCGTTTAAAAATTTTTCTAAGCCAATGTCTGTCAACGGATGATTGAGCAAAGCTGAAATCACCGCCAGTGGTGTGGTAACAACATCTGCACCAATCAATGCACACTGGTGAATATGCATAGGATGACGAACTGAGGCCGCTAAAATTTCTGTCATAAATTCATAATTATCATAAATCTCGCGAATATCTTCTATCAACTGCAAGCCATCTGCGGATATATCATCTAATCTGCCAACGAACGGCGAAACATAAGTAGCCCCAGCTTTGGCTGCCAAAAGAGCTTGCGATGCCGAAAAAATCAAAGTGCAATTGGTTCTAATTCCGTTTTGAGAAAAATAATGAATCGCTTTCAGCCCATTCTTTATCATGGGAACTTTCACCACGATTTGCTCATGAAGTTCTGCTAGCGTTTCACCCTCCTTTATAATTCCATCAAAATCGGTAGCGATGACTTCTGCACTCACATCTCCGTCGACTAATTCACATATTTTTTTATAATGATTTAAAATATTTTTTCCACCCGTGATGCCTTCTTTCGCCATGAGAGACGGATTTGTCGTCACGCCATCTAAAATTCCTAGAGCTGCAGCTTCTTCTATTTCGCTTAAATTGGCTGTATCTATAAAAAATTTCATGCAATATTTGTTTGCTTCAAAATTAAGGATTTTATTTTTTTAAGGCTTAGAAAATTTTTTGATTCAAAAGCTGAAGCATTCCATAAATGAGCAAGGGCATCGCAGATAGGATTTCAACCCAAAAGCTTACAAAGTATTTTTTAGAAAATTTTGAGGATTTTTTGAATAAAAAAGAAGCTAGCACCACCGTTAATAAAAAACTGAAAATAAATGAATTAACTATTGTCTCCTGTGCTAAAATGAAAAACAGAATTGATAAAACAAGTACCCGATTTGCTAATTTCAAACTTTGCTCTTTCCCTAGCTCTTGCGGTAAGGTTTTCAGCTCAGCAGCATCAGAATCTGAGTCTCGCCAATCAAAAGGAATACTAATAGCCAATACAAATAAAAAAATGCTAACCCACAGCAAAAGGGTTTGAATTCCAATCAATTCACCTGAATCTAAAATCGGAAGAAAAACAATGCTACTCGCCCAAATACTAGCTATGATGAAAATTTTAAGCCTTTGAATTTTTCTGAAATTTTTACCTAAAAGTGGGAACGAATATTGCAGGCTAAGCACTGCTAAAAAAGCCAATAGCAATAGGGTTTCTGTCTTCAAATAAACAAAACCAATAATTGCTGCTAATAAACCTGGCAATAAAATATGAAAACTGAAAATTTTAAAATTTATTTGCTGACTATGTACGGCTAATTTGTACATCGATAGTGTTGCTAAAAATTGAATAATAAGTAAATTGATGTTGATTTTATTTAAATTTATTTGAATAAAGAAAGCCAATGCGGTACAACATATCGCTACCCAAATTTGGTTTTCTACCCATCGAATTTTCCATTTTTTTAGCATCGGTTGAATAAATTGTGGAAATCTTTAAGCCTCAATGATTTTTAGATAAATTCAAAAGTATGTAAATTTATTCTTTAAATTATTAAAAATAAATCTTTCATCCATGAATACAAACGACTTTTCGCTCCGACACATTGGCGTGCATGGCGCAGACCAAGAGGAAATGCTAAAGAACATTGGCGCTAGCAGTATTGACCAATTAATTAATGAGGCTTTGCCAGAAAATATCCGAATAAGCGAAGATATTAATTTACCAAAAGCTTTGACTGAGCTAGAGCTTTCTCGCCATATGCAGGCTTTGGGGTCTTTGAATAAAATTTACAGAAGCTACATTGGTTTTGGCTACCACAACACGATTTTGCCACCGGTGATTCAGCGAAATATTTTAGAAAACCCAGGGTGGTACACGGCTTACACGCCTTACCAAGCAGAAATCGCTCAAGGTCGCTTGCAAGCTTTACTGAATTTCCAAACGATGGTCTCTGACTTGACGGCGCTTCCCATAGCCAATGCTTCTTTGCTAGACGAAGGAACCGCTGCAGCTGAGGCCATGTCAATGTTTTTTTCTTCACGCACAAGGGAGCAGAAGAAAAATAATGTAAATAAATTTTTCGTTTCTGATTTAATTTTACCACAAACTTTATCTGTCTTAGAGACTAAAGCGTCTGGCTTAGGTATAGAAATTATTACAGGAAATCATGAAAATATTGAATTAACTAGTGCTTTTTTTGGCGCCTTAGTTCAGTATCCTGGGAAGCATGGTGAACTCCACGATTATTCTGACTTTGTAGAGAAAGCACACCATGCTGAAATACAGGTAGCTATGGCGGCAGATATTCTCTCCTTGGTTTTACTAAAAGCGCCTGGCGAATTTGGTGTAGATGCGGCTATCGGTACAACACAACGATTTGGGATTCCGATGGGGTTCGGTGGGCCACATGCGGCTTATATGGCTTGCCAAGAAAAATATAAAAGGGAAATCCCAGGGAGGATTATTGGCCTTAGTCAAGACAGTAATGGAAAACCTGCCCTGCGTATGGCTTTGCAAACAAGAGAACAGCACATCAAGCGCCAAAAAGCAACCTCTAATATTTGTACTGCACAAGTTTTATTAGCTGTGATGGCAGGAATGTATGCCGTTTACCACGGGCCAAATGGCCTAAAGTATATTGCCGAAACAATTCATAAAAAAGCGGTTTATTTAGCACAAGTTCTTCAAGAATTAAATTTTGAAGTTTTAGATAATGACTTTTTTGATACAATTCGTGTTTCGACAAAAGGAATCGACCGCTATCAATTAAAATCTCTATTGGAATCTTACGAGATCAATATTAATTTCTTTCATCCCGATTTTGTGAGCATTTCGCTAGACGATCTAGATGTTGCTACCGACGAAGGCTTTAAAGATTTAATCAGCGGGTTTGCTAAATACCAAGGTGTAGAATATAAATTTGAAATGCCTGATACGATTGAAAGCAAAATTCCTAAAGCCTTAAAAAGGTCTTCTGATTTTTTAACGCATGAAAATTTCAATCTCTACCATACCGAAACAGAATTAATGCGCTACATCAAGCGACTAGAAAAGAAAGACTTAGCCCTAAATCACTCGATGATTCCACTGGGCTCTTGTACTATGAAATTGAATGCTGCTGCAGAAATGCTACCGCTGAGTAAAGCAGAGTTTGGCTCTATTCATCCCTTTGCTCCACAAGATCAAACACAGGGGTATTTAACACTAATTAATAACTTAGAAAATTATCTTTCAGAAATTTCTGGCTTTGCCAGCACTTCTCTCCAGCCAAACTCAGGTGCACAAGGAGAATACGCAGGGCTGATGGTGATAAAAGAATACCTGAAAAGCATCGGGCAAACACAAAGGAATGTGGTTGTGATTCCAGAAAGCGCACACGGAACCAATCCCGCTTCTGCTGTATTGACAGGATTAAATGTCGTCATCGTCAAAAATCTTGAGAATGGGGAATTTGACATCGAAGATTTAAAAGCTAAAGTAGAGAAACATAAGAATGAACTAGCTGCACTGATGGTTACTTACCCCTCTACTTACGGTTTTTTTGATGACAACATCAAGGAAGTAATAAAAATCATTCATGAAAATGGAGGCCAAGTTTACATGGATGGTGCAAATATGAATGCCCAAGTAGGTTTAACCAATCCGTACAATGTCGGGGCAGATGTTTGTCATTTAAATTTACACAAAACCTTTGCCATCCCACACGGTGGCGGTGGCCCTGGTGTTGGGCCGATTTGTGTAGCAGAACATCTAAAGGAATTCTTACCAAGCAATCCAAATGTAAACTCTGGAAGCAATACAGAAAAAGGACTTTATGCCATTTCCTCAGCCCCATTTGGCTCAGCTTTGATTCACAGCATTTCATATTCCTACATCCGATTACTGGGTAGCACAGGATTGAAGCGCAGCACACAGTTTGCCATTTTAAATGCCAATTACCTCAAAAAAAGATTAGAAACAGCTTATGACGTTTTGTTCACCAATAAAAATGGTCGCGTAGCACATGAAATGATCATCGATTTTCGTCCGTTTAAAAAATATGGCATAGAAGTTGTAGATGTAGCTAAACGTCTAATGGATTATGGTTTTCATGCTCCTACAGTTTCTTTCCCAGTGGCGGGCACGCTAATGATAGAGCCTACCGAGAGTGAAAGTAAAGCAGAGCTAGACCGATTTGTTGAAGCTCTACTCGAAATCAAAAAAGAAATTGATGAGATTGCAAATGGAAACTACCCAGAAGACAATAATGTCTTAAAAAATGCGCCTCACACCACAGCAATTTTAACAGCTGATAAATGGAGTTTTGGATATTCGAGACAAAAAGCCGCTTATCCGCTAGAATGGGTAAGAGAGCGGAAATTTTGGCCAAGTGTTTCACGTATAGATGATGCTTATGGCGACAGAAACCTCATCTGTACTTGTCCACCAACCGAAGATTATAAATGAAAACCTAATTAAATATTATAAATTATTAAAAAATGATGAAAAAAACAATTTTAATGGCTGCAGCTGCCGCATTTGTATTAACCTCATGTGAAAAGAAAGCTGAAAATGTAGAAACTCAAGAACCTGTTTCTGTAGTAGATGAAACTCACGATAGCCATGAGATGGCTGCTACAGAGTCTTGGGTTGGAACCTATGCAGGAACTTTGCCTTGTGCAGATTGCCCTGGTATCGAAACTGAAATCATGTTACACCATGACAACACTTACATGAAATCAGAAAAATACTTGGAAACAGAAGGTGAAAACGAGTTAAAAGAAGACGGTACCATTACTTGGAATGCAGATAAAACTCAGTTTACTTTAACTCCTAATGGAGATAAAGCTCCAGCTTCTTTCAAAGTAAGCGAAGGTAAAATCACATTGCTAAATGCAGACGGTACTGAAGTAACTGGTGAAACAGCAGAGACTTATGTTTTAGTTAAGAAATAATTTTCTTTTTATAAAAATCAACAATCCTCTACTTTTAAGGGAAATCTTAGATTTAGAGGATTTTTTGATTTAAAGTTTACCTTAAAAATTTTTAAGCCTTAAAAAAATTAAGTTTCTTCAAAAATTTAACTACATTGCTTACTTTTGTTCATTCGAAAAAATAAAAATATGGCACAACAAGAAGATCAACTCAAAAATGTGATTTCTCATGCAAAAGAATACGGATACATTTTCCCCTCCAGTGATATCTACGACGGCCTATCAGCAACCTATGATTATGGACAAAACGGTGTTTTGCTGAAAAACAACATCAAAGAATATTGGTGGAAGAGTATGATTCAATTGCACGAAAATATTGTAGGAATTGATGCCGCTATTTTTATGCACCCCACCACTTGGAAGGCTTCGGGGCATATAGACGCTTTCAATGACCCGATGATTGACAACAAAGATAGCAAAAAACGATATCGTGCCGATGTTTTGGTAGAAGACCACATTGCTAAAATCGAAGCTAAAATCGAGAAAGAAATTACTAAAGCAACTAAGCGATTTGGTGATGAATTTGATGCTGAAATGTTCAAAAAAACCAACCCGAGAGTTCAACGCTACTTGATTGAAATTAATGAAATATCTTCTCGATTGGCTAAATCATTAACAGATAATGACTTGGCTGACGTCAAATTATTGATCGAAGAATTAGGCATCGCAGACCCCGTGAGCGGCAGTAAAAACTGGACAGATGTAAGGCAATTCAATCTGATGTTTGGCACGCAGCTAGGCTCAGTCGCAGAGCAAAGTCAGACTTTGTACCTCAGGCCAGAAACAGCTCAGGGTATTTTTGTGAATTTTTTGAATGTTCAACGTACGGGGCGAATGAAAGTTCCCTTCGGAATCGCTCAAATTGGTAAAGCTTTTAGAAATGAAATTGTCGCTCGTCAATTTATATTTAGAATGCGAGAATTTGAGCAAATGGAGATGCAATTTTTTGTGACGCCAGGTACCGAGCTAGAAGCTTACGAAGCTTGGAAGCAAAAAAGAATGCAATGGCACCTCAATCTAGGCTTGGGTGAAGCCAATTACCGTTTTCACAATCATGAGAAATTGGCTCATTATGCCAATGCAGCAGCTGATATTGAATTTAATTTCCCTTTTGGGTTTAAGGAATTGGAAGGAATTCACTCCCGCACTGATTTTGATTTAAGACAACATGAGCAACATTCAGGAAAGAAATTACAATACTTTGATCCCGAACAGCAAAAAAATTATATTCCTTATGTGATTGAAACTTCCATTGGGCTCGACCGAATGTTTTTAGCCGTATTTTCTTCCGCTTTGAAGAATGAAGAGCTGGAGGACGGCAGTGAGCGCGTCGTGCTAAAAATTCCAGCAGCACTAGCGCCCATCAAAGCTGCAATTTTACCACTCATCAAAAAAGATGGATTACCTGAGCTCGCTCATCAAATTTTAAATGATTTAAAGTTTGATTTCAATATTGAGTTTGATGAGAAAGATAGTATCGGTAAACGCTACCGCCGCCACGATGCTATTGGCACGCCATTTTGCATCACTATCGACCATGATTCTCTAGAAAATCAAACAGTAACAGTGAGAGACCGCGACAGCATGAGCCAAGAACGAATTTCAATTGAAAATCTCAGAAGTTACCTCAGTAAAAGAGTTAGTTTAAATGCTTTACTAAAAAATTTAGAGTGAGAAAATTTGTAGAATTTTTTTTAAAGGCTTAGAAAATTTTCCCTAAGCCTTTCGAATTTTTGATCTTTTTCATCAAAAATCATACCTCAAGACTTTATATGTGTTAAAATTTAAGTACATTTGTAGAGATTCAAAATATGTAAAAAAGCATGATTTTATACACTATTAAAGAATTAATCGAAAAAGGGAAAAATGCTATCCACGAAGACGTTATCGTAAAAGGTTGGGTAAAATCTTTCCGCAGCAATCGCTTTATTGCTTTAAATGATGGTTCTTCGTTGCAAAACATTCAAATCGTCGTAGATTTTGACTCAATGAGTGAAGCGGAATTAAAAAAAATCACCATTGGCTCTTCACTCAAAGTCATTGGTTCTGTCGTTGAAAGCCAAGGGAGAGGGCAAGAAATTGAAATTCAAGCCCAGAAAACATCCGTATATGGCCAGGCAAATCCTGAGGAAGTGCAAGAAACTATTCTGCAGCCCAAAAAGCACAGCTTAGAATTTCTAAGAGAGCAAGCGCATTTAAGGTTCAGAACCAACACGTTCGGTGCCATTATGCGTATTCGCCATCATGCGATGTTTGCAATTCATGATTATTTCAACAAAAAAGGATTTTTCTATATCAATACGCCCATCATTACTGGAAGCGATGCTGAGGGGGCGGGTGAGATGTTTCATGTCACAAACTTTTCTTTGGAGAATTTACCTAAAAATGAGGCGAATGAAATTGATTATTCACAAGATTTTTTTGGTAAAAAAACTAATTTGACGGTTTCAGGGCAATTAGAAGCCGAAGCTGCTGCAATGGGGTTGGGTAAAGTTTACACTTTTGGCCCTACCTTTAGAGCTGAAAATTCAAATACAAGTCGTCATTTAGCTGAGTTTTGGATGATTGAGCCAGAGGTAGCTTTCAATGATTTGGATGATAATATGGATTTGGCTGAAGATTTTCTAAAATCAGTCATCGCATATCTTTTTCAGCATTGCCAAGATGATTTACAATTTTTGGACGAACGTTTTGCACTAATTCAAAAGGAAAAACCTAAAAATGAACGTACTGAACTGGGGCTGATAGAGCGCTTACAATATGTGCTGAAAAATAAATTTGTGCGCCTCTCTTACACTGAGGCTATTGAAATATTGAAAAATAGTAAGCCTAATAAGAAGAAGAAATTTAATTACTTAATCGAAGAATGGGGTGCTGATTTACAATCAGAACACGAGCGTTATTTGGTTGAAAAACACTTTAATTCTCCCGTGATTTTATTTGACTATCCTGCAAAGATTAAGGCTTTTTATATGCGTTTAAACAATGACCAAAAAACTGTTCGTGCGATGGATGTTCTTTTCCCTGGAATCGGAGAAATTATCGGTGGTTCGCAGCGTGAGGAGCGTTTGGATGTTCTCAAACAAAAAATGACGGAACATAATATCGATGAGAAGGAATTGTGGTGGTATCTCGATACACGAAGATTTGGTAGCGTCCCACACAGTGGCTTTGGCTTAGGTTTAGAACGATTAATCTTGTTTGTAACAGGAATGGGTAATATCCGTGATGTTATTCCTTTCCCTCGATATCCTAAAAACGCTGAATTTTAACTTGTTATCAAAATGCTAAAACAAGAATTACAACAGAAACTTCAACAGAAATTATCTCCTCAGCAAATCCAGCTGATGAAACTTGTGCAATTGCCGACTGTAGCCTTCGAGCAACGGGTAAAAGAGGAAATGGAGGAAAACCCTGCTCTAGAGGATCAGCCAGATTATGAAGAAGATGACCTCTTTAAAGATAATTCTGATGAATTGTATAATGATGAGATGGAGGAACGTGATAGCATTGATGATATTGAAATTAATGTGGATGAATATTTGAGTGACGATGAATTTCCTTCTTATAAATCTTATACCAACAATTATAGCGCTGATGATGACGAAAAAAGTATTCCCTACGCTCAGGGAACCACTTTCTATGACCACCTGAAAGAGCAACTCCACATGTTTCGACTGGATGAACAGGATTTGACTTTGGCTGATTTTCTCATCGGGAATTTGGATGAAGATGGCTATTTACGCAGAGAAGTTCGTTCTATTGTTGATGATTTAGCTTTTAATCTCAATATTTCTACTACAGAAGAACATCTGACGCATTTGCTAGAAGATTACATTCAGCGGCTCAGCCCTACTGGTGTTGGCGCTAGAGATTTAAAGGAATGTTTGCTCTTACAGTTAAAACGAAAAACTCAAACCGATGAGGTGGAATTGGCTTATGAATTAATCAATCAATCGTTTGACAGTTTTGCGAAGAAGCATTACAAAAAATTGCTTAAAAAATTTGACATTGACGAAGAAGAACTGCGCAACGCTATCGAAGAAATAGAAGGATTAAACCCCAAGCCAGGAAAAGCTTTTGGTGGAAACACTAAAATCATAGAGCACATTGTTCCTGATTTCACAATCCGTATCATTGAAGGTGAACTGGAATTGACACTGAACGGGAGAAATGCTCCGCAACTGCATGTTTCTCGGCAATATGCAGAAATGTTTGATACTTATAAAAAATCCGAAAATAAGAACAAAGAGCAAAAAAAAGCCGTTCTTTTTGTCAAACAAAAATTAGATGCAGCCAAATGGTTTATCGAAGCCATTCAACAACGGCAAAATACACTGATGGCTACAATGACGGCCATTATGAATTACCAAAAAGATTATTTCTTGACTGGTGATGATAGAGACATCCGCCCGATGATATTAAAGGATATTGCAGAAATCGTCGATATGGATATTTCTACCATTTCTCGGGTAGCTAATTCTAAATACGTCAACACACCATATGGAACGTTCTTGATAAAAGAACTTTTCTCTGAAAGTATGACTAATGATGATGGCGAGGAAGTTTCTACACGAGAGATAAAGAAAATCTTATCTGAAATCGTAGAAAATGAAAATAAACGCAAACCCCTTACCGACGAAAAATTAGCTAAACAATTGAAAGAAAACGGCTATTCTATTGCTCGCCGTACGGTTGCCAAATACCGTGAACAGCTCAACATTCCTGTAGCACGGCTGCGAAAAGAAATTTAATAAGCCTTTAAAAATTTTCCCATAAAAAAACTGTCTCAAAACCCATTGAAACAGTTTTTTAAGCTCTAAAAATATTCTAATTTTTATTTTTTGGGATTTTCGCCTAATTCAAAACGGATTTGTCTTGCGTTTTTCAAGACCCGATCTGTAATAAAGTATGATTTATAAACCTTCCCATCTACCCAAATTTGCTGAATGTACTTCCCTCCTTCAGATGCGTTAGACAAAATTTCAATTTTCCCATTGGGGTGGAAATCAGTATTTAAGTTCAGCGTAATTTTATCAAATTTTGGCGAAGTAAATGTATAAATCGGCTGTGCCGGAGCCACTGGATAAAATCCGAGCATTCCGTACATCATCCAAGCCGACATCACACCAGTATCATCATTCCCTGGCAAACCATCAGGCTTATTTTTATAGTATTTTTGCAATAATTCATCCACCTTTTTTTGTGTTTGCCATTCCTCTCCTTTTACATAATTAAACAGATATGGGTAAGCAATATCTGGTTCATTTGCCATATCAAACTTTTGATTATTAAATATTTCATTCAATTGTTTCACAAATTTTTTCTCGCCTCCCATCAACTGGATGAGTCCTCTCATATCATGTGGAACCATAAATGCGTATTGCCATGCATTTCCCTCAATGTAACCCACATTTTTCTCAAAGTTTGCCCCTTTGTCTGGGTCAAACGGCGAATACCAGTTCCCGTTTGCATGCTTGGGGCGAAGTAAATTAAACTCTTTATCAAATAAATTTCGGTACGATAAGCTTTGTTTTTTATATTTTTTTGCTTCTTCTGCATAGCCCAAAGCTTCTGCCATCTGCCCGATAGCAAAATCAGCAATATTATATTCTTGCGTGGTAGAAACTGGGCCAGATACTCCTCTATCCACACTCAGATATCCTTTCTCTAAATATTCTTTGATTCCTGGTCTCAGAGGATTATCCTCTAGTGTTTCAGCACTTTTTTTCATTGCCGTGAAAGCCTTTTCAGCATCAAATTGCGTTAAACCTCTCAAATAAGTATCTGCTAAAACAATGGCTGCCGGGTCGCCTACCATTGTAAAAGTTTCTGTGGAATTCAGTTCCCATTTAGGCAACCAACCGCTCTCATCATAAATGGATAGCATTGAATTTACCATCTGCATTTGCTGCTTTGGATACAATAGACTAAAGAGTTGATGGTAATTTCGGTAAGTATCCCACAGTGAAAAAACGGTATAACGCTCACCTTCGGTATGGCCGATTTCTCCATTAGATTTCACGTAATCGCCATTAAAATCATGGAAGACGTTAGGGTGAATCGACGCATGATACAAACCTGAGTAGAAAATCTTCTTTTTATTTTCATCATCACTCTCGATTTCAACTGCAGAAAGCTGTTTTTCCCAAGCTCTTTGCGTCATCATTTTAACTTGCGTAAAGTTTTTTTCACCGATTTCTTTTTCTAAATTTTCCCGTGCATTTTCTATACTCACATAAGAAATCCCAACTTTTAATTCAACCACAGTAGGTTGCTTAAAATTATAAGAAAAGTAGCCCCCAATACTATCCCCTACTACTGCTCGGCTAAAGTTTTCTTTCATTCTTGTTCCGCCATTATAGCCCATCCACTGAGCCTCTAAGCCTTCATAAAACCGATGCTTTTTCCAGATTCCTCGCCTTTGCGGCTCTTTAGAAACTTTCGCTACAAAATAAACTGGGTAAGCTTTTTCCTCACTATTATAGCAAAATGAACCAACCATACGCAAACCTTCCACTTCGGTGGGTGAAACAAATTTCAACATTGCACCTTGCTCATTTGTTAGCCCTAGCCCTAAATTTAATAACACATTTGAAGTTCCTGCAGGAAAATAAAAACGACTCATCCCCGCTCGTTGGGTTGCTGTAACTTCCGTCTTGATGCCATATTTTTTTAAATCTACTGAATAATAACCTGGTTCAGCTTTTTCATTCTCATAAGCTGAGCCGTAATCTAAATGATTGGTCTTTATTTCACCCGTAGTCGGCATACTGATAATCACTCCCAAGTCTGGGCAGCCAACACCGCTCAAATTAACGTGAGTAAAACCTGTTAAAAACTCATTTTCATGCACATATGGCGTAGACAACCATTGTGAGTCTTTTTCTAGTGGGATTTCTCTACCGCTAGCATCAAAGGCCACATTAAATGGTGAAATACTTAACATCCCACGGGGTGCAATTGCTCCAGGATTAGTCGTACCGTAATTGGATGTCCCAATAAACGGATTCACATATTCAATGACAGACCGATGACTGGACTCTTGCTGCCCTATGGCTAGGCTTGAAAGCAATGCTACCAATAGGGTTAATTTAAATTGATTCATTTAAAATATTTTTGATTTCTAAAGATACAAAAACATATAATTTCTAAAGGCTTTAAAAATTTTTAAATTTGAAGCAAATTCTAGAATTTCAACAGACTTTTTTTAAGGCTTAAAAAAATATTCAGTCTATTTTCTTTTATTTTTGAAAAATTTTTGAATTAAATTTAAACTTTCTTCAGCCAAAACACCAAATTTGATTTTCGTTTTAGGATGCAAAGGGACATTAAAGTTAGAAAAACCACGCTTCAGATCCTTTGCCCCCACATAAATCTCATCAATCTGACTCCAATAAAGCGCCCCAGCACACATGCAGCAAGGCTCTAAAGTCACATATAATTTACAATTCCTTAAATACTTCCCGTTCAAATACTGGCTTGCCGCGGTAATAGCTTGTATTTCAGCATGTGCCGTCACGTCAGTGAGCTGTTCGGTTAAATTATGCCCTCGCCCGATGATTTTGTCTTGAGCTACAATGATGGCTCCTACAGGAATTTCACCTTTCTCAAAAGCAATTTCAGCTTCCTGTAAGGCTTTTTTCATAAAATATTCATGAGAAAATAATTCAGTCATGGGTAAAATGTTGTGGAAAAGCTTTCTCTGGCTTCTGACGCAATAAATTTAACTTAATTTGAGCTTCTAAAAAACCAATGCCGTACATTTCCATTTGAATAAAAACAGCCACGCAGCCTAAAATCGCTGATTTTAAGCCTTTTGTCTCTATAAAAGCTAAAATGAAAACAACTAAAAAATAGAAGCCATAGAAAATCAGCAGCCACCAAATACCAAAAAATGCAAGTAAAATAGCTATACAAAAGCCTAAAATAAAAAAGCTTGGAAACCAAAAACTTAACTTCCGATATTGTGGGTGCCGACGATTTAGCACAGGGCGAGCACGACCAAAAGAACGAACTTGGCGGCCAAAAGATTTCAAATTATTCCTACGCTGATGATATACCCATGCTTTCTCAATGAAACCAGACCGAAATCCTTTCTCCCAAAGACGCATGCTCAAGTCTGGGTCTTCGCCTACACGCAAATTGGAAAAACCACCCGTTGCTGAAAAACATTCACGTGAGATGCCCATATTGAAACTCCTCGGCTGAAACCTCATCACTGATTGTTTTCTCCCTCGGATACCGCCTGTTGAAATCATCGATGTCATGGCAAATGAAATTGCTTTTTGCAACGCATTGAAATCTTCTGCAGCAGCATCTGCCCCTCCGAAGAAATCATATTTATTTTTTTCTAAGGCTTTAGAAATTTCTTGCAAATACTGCGGTGGCAATATAGTGTCAGAGTCTAAGAAAATGTAATAGTTAGCTTCAGATTTTTGCATCCCAAAATTTCGGCTCTGCCCAGGCCCTGAATTTTCTTTGTAATAATATTTGATGCTTAGCCTCGGCTGAAATTCTTCCACCACTTCTTGCAGAGGTCTAGGAGATCCATCGTCTACTACAATGACTTCAAAATTTCTAAAAACCTGATTCCCTATGCTTTCTAAAAGTTTCTTTAACTCTTCTTCTCGCTCATATACAGCAATAATGATGGCAAAAAAGGGTGAATTCATAGCTTTACTTCATTGAAAAGTGAATTTAATTAATTTTAAATAATCTATCTTTGTTTCGATGATTATTTTTAACATAACTTACATTGTAGAAAAAGACATTCAAGAAGAATGGTTGACTTGGTTTGAGGAATATCTCATCAAAGAGCTGATGAAAAAAGGTGGCTTCAAATCAGCAAGATTCAGTAAAGTTTTATCTCATCCACAGCCCGATGCTACCAATTATTCTATCCAATTTTTTTCTGAAAACGAGGAAGATTTTCATTTTTTCCTAAAGAATGAATACTCTAAATTTTTAGCTGATTTAAATCAAAAATTTCAGCAAAAAGTGATTGCTTTCGCCACCGAAATGGAATATCTAAAAGACTATTATTCCAACGGAAATTGATGAATCTTCCTTGCTATTGCTCAAATTTTTATTAACCTCACATATGCCACATTTATTTTTTATTTCTCTTGCAATGTGCTATGACAGCTGTTATCACAAAATCTTTTATCAATTTTCTCCATTAGCCCTCGCTCTATCTCATATTAAGTAAAAAAATTAAGTAAAAAATTGCTATGAACTCAGGTTACAAATTTTCTAGGAACTCTTGTGCCGTTTTCAAAACTTCAGGTAATTGAGCCACTTCTTTTCCCCCTGCACTAGCAAAATCAGGTTGGCCACCGCCACCGCCTTTGATGATTTTAGCCCACTCACGCACCAATTGCCCTGCGTTTAATCCTCTTTTTTCGACTAAATCATTACCCACTCCCACCGAAAGGGTTGGTTTATCATTCTGAGTATTCATCACTAGAATAAAGCGTTCAGGATTTTCAGATTTCAAATTGAAAATCAAATCTTTGATGCCACTATTATCCATTTCAGTTTGGACTAAAATGCTCGAAATTCCTTTGATGTTTTTTTCTTCCTTTAGCCATTTTTCTTTCTCTAAGCCTACGGCTATTTTTTCTAAGCCTTTAATTTTTTCTTGATTTTTTTGATTCTCGGCTATCAGCTTTTCAATCGCAGCATTCAAATGCGCTGGATTCCCCATGAGTTCTTCGATTTGCTCATATTTAGCTTGATAAGATTGATAGAATTCTAAAGCGCCTTGCCCTGTTACGGCTTCAATTCGGCGGATCCCCGCCGCCGATGATGTTTCTGCAATAATTTTAAATGTGAACAAATCAGCCGTATTCCCCGCGTGAGTTCCACCACAAAGTTCTTTGGAATCTCCAAACTGAATCATTCGTACTTTATCTCCATATTTCTCGCCAAAAAGTGCCATAGCGCCTTTCTCCAAAGCTTCGGTAAGCGAAATTTCACGATTTTCTTCCAAGGGAATTTCTTCTTTAATGCGGTTATTAACAAATTGTTGAATTAAATTCAGCTGTTCCTCGGTTAATTTCTCAAAATGCGAAAAATCAAACCGCAAATAATCCCCACTCACGTAGCTACCTTTTTGCTCAACGTGAGTTCCGAGAATCGCTCTCAAAGCTTGATGCAACAAATGTGTAGCCGTATGATTTCTCATGATATTTTTCCGTCGAGACTCATTCACCACTGCTTTTAAATTTTTGAAATTTTGTGGTAATTTTTGAGCTAAATGATAAATTAAATTATTTTCCTTTTTGGTATCTAATATTTCAATTTTATCTCCTTCTTCTGTCAGCAAATAGCCTTTGTCGCCCACTTGCCCGCCGCCTTCTGCATAAAAGGGTGTTTGGTTGAATACCAATTGATAAAATTGACCTTTTTTATCTTCCACTACTCGATATCTTGAAATTTCAACATTGGCTTGGCAAGCATCATAGCCTATGAAGTTTTCTTCTGCCCCTTCGAGCAAAATTTCCCAATCTCCTTTGCTAGAAGTTGCAGCTGCTTTTGAGCGCTGTTTTTGTTTTTCCATCTCTGCTTCATAAGCTTTTTCATCGATGGAAAAACCCTTCTCGGCAGCAATGAGTTGAGATAAATCTAGCGGGAAACCATAAGTGTCATAAAGCTCAAAAACTGCTTTCCCTTCCAAGACTCTACCTTCTGTTTTTTCTATTAAATCATTCAAAAGATTCAAACCTTGGTGAATGGTTTTCAAGAAGCTTTCTTCTTCTTGCTCTATGACTTTAGTTATCAAATCTTGATTTCGTTTCAGTTCAGGGAAGGCTTCACCGTATTGATGTACAAATCCATCAACCAACCGATAAATGAACGTATCCTTCTGATTTAAAAATCGGTAAGCATAACTGATGGCTCTTCGCAAAATCCGCCTGATGACATAGCCTGCGCCAGTGTTTGATGGTAATTGCCCATCTGCAATAGCAAAAGAAACCGCACGCAAATGGTCTACTACCACGCGTATAGCAACATCTGTAGTTGTATTTTTGTTGTATTGATGCTGGGTTAACTCTTCCACTTTTTGAATCAAACTAGAAAAAACATCGGTATCATAATTAGATGTTTTATTTTGCAAAACCATGCATAGCCGCTCAAAGCCCATCCCTGTATCTATGTGGTAATGCGGTAAATTCTCTAAACTCCCATCAGCCTTTCGGTTAAATTGCATAAAGACCAAATTCCAAATTTCTACCACTTGCGGGTGATCTTTATTTACTAATTCTGCGCCTGATTTTTTCTTTTTTTCTTCTTCAGAGCGTAAATCCACATGAATTTCTGAACAAGGCCCGCAGGGGCCGCTCGCTCCCATTTCCCAAAAATTATCTTTTTTATTGCCTTTTAAAATTCGATTATCAGCAATATGTTCTTTCCAAAAAGTGGCTGCTTCTGTATCCTCTGGCAAATTTTCCTCTTCATTTCCCTCAAAAATAGTGACGTATAAATTTTCTTTAGAAATCTTAAAAACCTCTGTCAGAAGCTCCCACGCCCAGGCAATGGCTTCTTTTTTGAAGTAATCTCCAAAAGACCAATTCCCCAACATTTCAAACATGGTATGATGGTAGGTATCTTTACCCACATCGTCTAAGTCATTGTGTTTACCCGATACACGCAAGCATTTCTGTGTATCTGCGGCTCGCTTAAATTTAGGCTCGGTATAGCCCAAGAAATAATCTTTGAATTGATTCATCCCACTATTGGTAAACATTAGCGTCGGGTCATCCTTCAAAACGATGGGTGCACCTGAAACAATTTCGTGCTGTTTTTCTTCAAAAAAAGATAAAAATTTCTGACGTATAGTATTGGAATTCATGCTTCTTTAATTTTCTTTAGAATGGATTTAAGAGTTTATTAACGCACAAAGCTTTATAAATCTTTTTAATTTGCAATGCAACAAAGGGCAAATATAATAAAAGTGTAATTGAAATGATTCGCTTATGATGAAGAAAGGAACTCAATATTTTCGAAAAATTCAAAAAAAATCTTTCGGGACACCTCAAAATAATACGCAACTTATTTTCTATGTTATCTTTTTAAGCCTATTTTTTTCTGCCTTGGGCACTCTTTTAGGCTACCATTATTTTATTAAGCCTAAAAATATTTCTCAAGTACAGCTAGAGCATGAATTGGAGGAAATGGAACTTCAATATGCGGTTTTGAACAAAAAATTCAAAAAAACGCAAGAAGTTTTAGATAATTTAGAAGAAAGAGATGAATTTATCTACCGTTCATTTTTTGAATTAGAACCGATTTCTAAAGATGCTAGAAAAGCAGGATTTGGCGGGATTGACCGCTACGAAAAGTTTTCACGTCTGCAAAATGCTGAACTCATCAAAGAAACGTCAAAAAGTTTAGATATTCTAAGCAAACGGCTCATTATTCAATCAAAATCTTTGGATGAAATCATAGAATCAGCAAAGAAAAAAGACGAAATGTTTCGTCACCTCCCAGCCATTCAACCCATCGCCAATAAAGATTTGAAAAAAATAGCCTCAGGCTTCGGCATGCGATTACATCCAATCTTGAAAATCGGGAAACTACACGCTGGCATTGATTTTTCTGCACCTACGGGAACGCCCGTGTATGCCACAGGAGACGCCACCGTAGCACAGGCAGAAAATATGGGCGGTTTTGGAAATGTGGTGGTTTTGAACCACGGCTATGGCTACAAAACCTTGTATGCTCACTTGAATAAAATCAAAACTCAACTTGGGCAAAAGGTGAAGAGAGGTGATGTTATTGGCTATGTGGGTTCTAGCGGATTATCGACGGGAGCTCATTTGCATTACGAAGTTCATAAGAATGGTGAAAAAGTAAATCCCATCAATTTTTTCCATCAAGATGTAAGTCCTGATGAGTTTAGAAAACTCTATGAGGATTCTCAAAAAATGACAGTATCTTTGGATTGATGAAGATTAACTTACCTGAGAAACTCTATTATTCCATCGGTGAGGTGGCTAAAGCTTTTGATGTCAACGCCTCACTCATCCGCTTTTGGGAAAAGGAATTCCCGCAAATTCAACCAAAGAAAAATAAAAAGGGAAATCGCTTTTTCACACCACAAGACATTCAGAATTTTAAACTGATTTATCACTTGGTCAAAGAAAGAGGTTATACCTTGGAAGGGGCTCGAACGGCTTTAGACGAAAATAAAAATCTTGAAAATGAAGTTCAATTGGTGTTTCGTTTAGAGAAAATTAAAGAGGAATTACTGCTACTAAAATCCACTTTAAACGACTTTGAAAGTGAGTAAATTTTTTAAGCCTTAAAAAAAAATCCCTACTTTTCAGCAGGGATTTTGTTGGCTTATGGAATTGTGAATCATTTCACTTCTTCAAAAATAACCATATCTGATTATCAGTTATTTATAACTTTATGGTACAAATAAGGTACAAAATTAAGATTATAACTTGATAATAAATATGCCGTTATCGGCAAATATTTGATAGATTTTAAGTTTTAAATAATCGTTTTTTGCCGATAATAGTATGAATTTCAATTCCTTTAATAATAATCGATCGATTGCATGTGTTTTTTTCTCATCAACTTGATACATTTCAGCATACATTTTTCAGTTTGCAACAACTTCTATGCTTGAGTTAATGATTTGTAAGCTCCCCCGAAAAAGTTTCCAATTAAGACGAGAGAAGATATTAATTTTAAAAATTACTTTCACTAAACCAAGAAGTAAAACTTGGCAAATTTGGCAATGCAATATCTATAATAAAAGGTTTTAAAATCTTGTAAATTATTCATTACCTATTCTTCTTAAAATTCTCCGCTTGTTCTAATACATTTTTGTACACATCATCTTGAGTAATTGGTGGATAACCATATTGATGCAATTTTACAATAATATCCATTTTAAGCTGTGCTTTTATATCATCGCGATCGCTCCAGTCCGGATATTTCGCTGTATTATCTACAATCTTTTTGATTTCCTTTGCCAACTCTAAAAGCTTCTCTTTATCAAACTCAAAACCGTATTGTTTGCAGATTACATCTAAAATATCGTAGAAGGCTTTTTCTTCATAATCAATACCTAAATCTTCAAATGAAGCCATTTCCGTACGAAGTTTGATAATCAAATCTAACATTTGTTCGGCTGTGTCAGACTGAATCCCTTCATAATCCAACAAATCATTCTCACTTCTTTCGTTGTATCTATTGACAATGCCTTGCAAAAGCTCTGAGAAGTCTTGACCTTTAACTTTATTAATCTTTTTAAAATCGTTTATCGTCTGTTTCAACAAGCGTTCTAATATCTTAATCTTGGTATTGGGTAATTCTAAATTGGAGATTTTCTCTATAAACTTATCATTAAACAAATCAATCGCATTGGCTTTATTATCATCGAGCTTAAATATTTCTTCAACTCCTTCCGAAACAATCGCTTCTTCTACCATTTTGGCTACTTTAGCATTCATTTGTTCAGTATCGGGAGCTTCACCTTTGGTTAATTTTACGACAATTGATTTCACGGCAAAATAAAAATGAATTTCATCGACTTCTTTCGGAGTAAACAATTCCGAACCACTCACTAAGTTGTAAGACGATTTCAATTTTTTGGTAACATTCACAAAAAACTTTTCTGATTCTTCTGTTTTTAAAACCAATTCTGATGCTTTATTCAAACATTGCAAACGTTCTACAGGATTACCTTGATAATACAAAGCGTTATCAAACTGATGGAAAAACTGACGTAACAAATCCATTTGATCTCTAACGATGATTTCAGCTTGATTTAAGTCTTCAAAATCATCATCGGCAGTTTGGTTATTGAACATTCCTAATGCCTTATTTAGATTCTTTTTAATTCCTATGTAATCAACAACTAAACCGCGATCTTTACCTTCGTATTTACGATTGACACGAGAAATAGTTTGTATTAAATTATGCGTTTGTAAAGGTTTATCAATATAAATGGTATCTAAGAAGGGAACATCAAATCCTGTTAACCACATATCCACTACAATCGCAATTTTAAAGTTGGATTTGATTTGCTTGAATTGTCTATCCAATTCTTTTCGATCATCTTTATTGCCTAATAAATTCCATAACTTTTCTTCATCATCCTTATTACGTGTCATCACCATTTTCACACGTTCAATAGGTTTGATTTCCTTACGTTCTTTATCTGATAAATCTTCTGCCAATTGCAATTCGCCCCATTCCGGGCGTAACGCCAAAATTTATTGGTACAATTTATAAGCAATGGTACGAGAAGCACAAACAAACATCACTTTTCCTGCTACGGTAGCTTTTTCTGCGATACGCTTTTCGTAATGATTAATAAAATCTTGTGCAATAGCTTTGATTCGGTCGGTATCTCCTAAAACAACTTCCATTTTAGCGATTGCTTTTTGACTGGCTTCTACATGATATTCAGATGCTCCTTCTGCAACTGCATTTTCGTAATAATTTTCAATTTCTTGAACTTTATTGTAATCTAGATTGACTTTAGCAGCTCTACCTTCATAGACCAAACGAACGGTAATTTCATCATTTACCGATTCAAACATCGTGTATTGATCCACTACATCTCCAAACACTTCTAAGGTTTTGTCGATAGGTGTTCCTGTAAATCCAACATAAGTTGCATTAGGTAAAGAATCGTGTAAATATTTGGCAAAACCATACGATTTTGTCACTCCTTTTTCTTCGTCAATTTTTACTTTTAAATCAAGATTCACTTGTGAGCGGTGGGCCTCATCCGATATACAAATGATATTGGTACGATCGGATAAAATTTCAGCATCTTCAGCAAATTTCTGAACAGTAGTCAGATACACACCACCACTTTCAATTCCTCTTAATCGAGATCGTAAATCGGCTCTCGATTCGATATTGATGATATTTTCATCTCCAATGAATTTCTTGGCATTCGTAAAATCCTTTGATAATTGATCGTCTAAATCGGTACGGTCGGAAATTATAATAATCGTTGGACTTGCAAAATCGGTGGAACGCATCAACAAACGCGTTAAGTACAGCATCGTAAAACTTTTACCACAACCAGTAGCTCCAAAGTATGTTCCACCTTTACCGTCACCTATAGGTTTACGGTGAGCTTTGATGTTTTGATACAACTTATTGGCCGCATAATATTGAGGATAGCGACACAGAATTTTATCTTCTCTTTTAGAATTGTCCGGAAACAATACAAAATGATGAATAATATCAACCAATAGTGTTTGATTCAACATTCCTTGCACCAAAGAAGTTGTAGTTTCAATTCCTGTTAAGGCTTTCTTTTCTGCTCCAGTAATTTTATTCCAACCGTAGTAAAATTCGTAAGGAGAAAATACTGTTCCGGCTTTGTTATTCACCCCATCACTAATCACACAAAACACATTGTATTTTAGTAATTCGGGAATCCCTCTTTTGTAACGTGTCGTTAATTGCTTGTACGCATCATGAATGGTAATTTCTTCTTCAATGGCTGTTTTAAATTCAAAAACCACGACAGGAATTCCATTGATGTACAAGATCAAATCAGGAATGCGCAATTCGCTTCCTTGTATCTCGAGTTGATTGACAATTTTAAACGTGTTATTGGCTACCGAATCACAATCGATATATCGTATATGTAAATCCTTTTTTTGTGGATTGTTACGTTTAAAAATAAATCCATCCGCCAATAATTTGCAAATGTATTTATTAGACTCGTACAAATTAGAGGTCGATTGAAAAGCCAACTCATTGGTAATGCTTTCCAATTCTATTTCTTCTAAATCTTCATAACGATCTTGCAAAAACGCACGCAAATCCTCTTTAATCAATACTTCTTGATTTAAACTTCTTTGCAACTGTTTTCCATCAATATAGATATAGCCTTCTGTTTCCAAAAGGCTAATAAAAGCTTGTTCTAATTGTGATTCGGTGTATTTCATAATAACTTTTACAAGTTGTGTTTTTTGATTTTGGTAATTGAAATAGTAGAACGTGTTACAATTTTCGACTTTTTGTAACATGAGAAAATAACGTGTTACAATTTTTTGCTTTTTGTAACATGAAAAAATAACATGTTACAATTTTTGACTTTTTGTAACATAATAAAAAACATGTTGCAATTTTAAAGCAACTTAAATAAAGTGATTAATCCTCATTTAATTTATGTAATTGTGTCGCTTCATTTAGAAATTTGTATAATGCTACATTAATATAAAAATTTTCTTTTCCTATTCTTTGAAGATGTAGTAAATCTAGTTCTACTAATTGCTCTAAATATCTAGAAGCTGTTTGTCTTGATACATTTAAATCAGTTACAACAAATTCAATTTTAGTATAAGGATGCTTAAATAAATTATTGATTAAGTCTTGCGAATAAATCTTAGGTAATTCTGTACGAATTTCTTCCTTATATTCCTGCATCAATGTTTTTATTCCCTTAATAATCTGAATAGTCTGGATAGATGTTTTTTCAATAGCTTCAAGCATAAAAAGAATCCAATTTTCCCATTCATTAGTATATCTTGTATGTTGAAGTAAACGATAATATTCTGCCTTATTTTGATTAATATATCGACTTAAATATAATATAGGAAGATGGAGTAGATTTTCCTTTACCATATACAAGATATTGATAATTCTTCCTGTCCTTCCATTGCCATCGTAAAAAGGATGAATACTTTCAAACTGATGATGAATGATAGCAAGTTTTACTAAAGGATCCAAATCGGATAATTCAGAATCATTAATAAATATTTCCAAATTATTCATGTGTTCGTTAATCTCTCGAAAACTTTGTGGAGGGGTGTATATTATTTCTTGGGTTTGATCATTTTTAAGAGATGTTCCAGGAACTTTTCTAAATCCAGTCCTAGTTTCCTCTAAAACAGAGTGAATTTCAATTATATTATTAGAGGTTAACAAACCCGTTTTCTTCACTAATTCAAATCCAAATTTCAAGGAACTCGAGTAATTATACACCTCTTTAGCAGCCACGCTTGTAAATTGTTTGGCTAAAGAATCACTACTAAAAAGTTCATCATGGGTAGTGATAATATTTTCTATAGCCGAACTATCTTTCGCTTCTTGTAACGAAAGCGTGTTTAATATAATCTGTTCATTAGGTATTGTTTCTGATACACCATTTAATTCCGCAAGTGCTTTATTGGCTGCAATCACCATTTTGAAAACTTTTTTAGTTTCCAAATCAATTGTTAATGGCAGTGTAGGAATAGTATAGTTATTCATGTTTCATTAAATTTTTTATTACTTTCTGTATCCAAACCGGTGCATATTTTACTTGCTTTTGGACCACTTGAGAGTCGAGCTGCACTACAGAAGGTTTTATTTTTTCTATAAATTCTTCGGTTACTTTATGTTGTCCCACCTCTTTAAATGCTTGCACGATTAAATGCAACAATTCATCTTTTATGGCAAAACTTTTAGGAACCGTTTTTTTAAATTGAATGCTACGGTTTCCTATTTTAATTTCTCGTTGTGAACCATCGGACAGATACACCGCTTTTAAAGGAACTTGTGTGGTAAGCCCCAACAAATACAAAGCGAATACACCCGTTGGTGCAATACGTGCTTTGTCGCGTTGTGCTATTTGCTTGGCTATTTCTTCCGTAGTAGGATAAAGGGTACCTAACAATGGATCTCTTTTGGGTTTTAGATAAATGCCTTGAGCCAAACGTTCTAATATACCTTCATTGACCAAACGAAAAAGCGTTAAACGAATATTACCTGGTGAACCATACGTATAGAAATCTTCAGCGAAAAATATTTCGCCTAATGATGATTTTAAAATCTTTGTTTCTATTTGATTTTTAGATGATTTCACTTTGTTTTATCTTTTTATTTTGTAACAAATTTAGTGAAAATTTGTTACAAAATTTATTTATGTATTTTTTGGATTAATAAATACTTCATTTAATTTTATTTACGTGTTTTTAATTTAAACTTCTTCAGATTTACCTTTACTTTTTGTGATATCTAATGCTTTTGCTAAGGATTCAAATTCTGGATAATCTTCTCGTTTCTCATTTATTAAATTTCTAAAATTATCTTTATCAGTTTTACTTGCTTGAGCATAAAGAGTTTTAATGTATTCTGAATTTGATGCCAGAAGTTGGACAAATTCAGAATTTGAAAGAAACTCATTTTTAATTACTAATCGAAAAATATCATTTTGTTTATCTAAAAGATTATATTTTATAAAGTATGGTAATAGAATATTAGCATCTTCAACCTCTAAATCAATTTTTGCTGTCAAAATTTTATCTAATATATTTTTAAAAGTGTTTACAACAGATATTTTAGAATTATTAGAATCATATATAGATAAGATGATCCACCTTTGTTTCTCAATTGCAGTTCCAGATTTTAATGTTTCAATTAATTTGTCTTCAAATACATCTAGTGATTCTTGGGTTAGATTCTCTAATTTAATATGTTTAAAATACTTAAAATGAACATTTGTTCCATTACCAAAAACAGTCTCATAACTCTCCTTATCTAAACTTTTAAATTCATTATTAAAAACTTCCAAGAAATCTTTTGAAATTCTTAATTCCGGATTTTTAAGACAATCGTCAATAAATTCATCATTTAATTTATTGACATCAAATTTATCTTTATCTACTTCCCATTTATTAAATTCTTTAAGTAGAGAATAATCTTCAATATTAAGGTTACTTTTAATTTCTGAATATTTTTCAATTAGAGAAATAATATTAGCCACCTTATGCAAATCTGACTTTTTAAACATTAACAAGATAATTTGTTTAAAAAATGGAGAAGTTTTAAAATGATTAGATGATAGGAGTAAATCTCCATAAGAGGTATAATTTAAAATAGTATTTCCAACTGCATTAGCAATATTCTCATCTTCTGTATTAAGTATATTATTAAAATGATTTGCATAAGAGGAATTAAAGCTATTCCCATTAGCAATTCTCATCGCAATTAAATCATTTATTATAGGCAATTTTGATGATGAATTATTTACATATAAAGTATAAATTTTATCATCTGTTACAATATTTTTTAAACTACCACTTTTTTGAGATATTTCTTTTAATCTTATTACGATTTCATTAGCAGACTCTATATTATTTTGATCAATAAAGGTGTTTAACTTAGATTTTAACAATCCTTTTAATTTAATAAAATCAAACTCTTTTGGTAAGTTCTTAGAGTTCTTAAAATTTAGTATTTCTTCAATTTTTAAAGAACTTAAATATTCATCAAGTGATTTATAATCAGTAGATAATTTGTATTTTTTGAAGTCAGCAGCACTATATTCAATTAGTTTAATGTAATTTTTTTCTGATACATTTCTTTTTATTAGGAGATTCAATATTTTTTCTTCTTCTAATTCTATTATTAAATCATCAATTAAGTCAATATAATGCTCAATATTTGAATCATCAATTAAATTGTAGAATTTATCTAATAGGCTTTTCAAATATTTATTATCAGGGATTTTTTTAATTAATGCAATTTGCCATTTATCAATTTGTAATTTACTTACATCACTATCTAATTGTAAAACTCTATTATAGAATAATTCCCAAACTTGATTTATATGCTGTGATGAAACTTTTACTTCTTCACTTATAGCCTCCAAAGTAATAATTGGATTTTCAAAAACCTCAATTTCCGCTATTGAAGAAACGAATATTGAATCAATAAAGTCTGATTTACAAATAGAATTAAATTGCTCAATATTGTTTTTTATTAGAGATTCTTTTAATTCTTGTCTGTAAATCAATTCTAAAGCATTTTCTACATCAATATGATATATTATTGCTGTCAATTGTTTTGCATATTCTGTATCATTGCTATAAAACGAAGTTAAACCTCCTAAAATTTCTTTAAAATCAGTAACCGCTTTTAATGGATCTTTAAGAATTTCATCTTTTTTAAGTACAAAAATTGCGATGTATCTTTCTTTGAATTTATTATCTAGTAGTTTTATTGTAAGAATTTCATTGATAAAGGATATAATTTCTCTAGGAGTTATTCTTCTGCTTAAGAATTCGTAAACCTGTACCACTAATCTGTATTCCTCTTCATCATAATTTTTGAATGCCTTTTTCCATTGTTCTTCAAAAAACTTTTTCCAATCAGACATAATTGGTAAAGTAATTCTGAAGACTATATCAAATGTTTTATTTATATAATCATCTCCAAATTTATTATCAGAGCCATTAAGATCTTTAAATGCATTTTGTACATGTTCTCTATCAAAAGGAATTATAACTTTAATATTGGAATAATTTTTCTCTGCGAAGAAAATATGTATAGATGACCAAATACTTAAAATGTGTTTTTTTGGCAATCGATCAAAATTGTCAAATACAATTACAATGGGCTTATTTAAGTCATCATTAATCTCCTCCATCCAATTCTGAAAATCCCTAACAGATGGTTGATCCTCTGAAATTGTTTCAATTTTAGTTTCTTCTTTTTGTTTATTAGTATAGACTTGAAATGTTTCTTCAGCTGATAATTTAAAAGATTTCCAAAAGCCACTCTTTTTAAACCAATAATTTACTAAATTCCAAATGTAAATTCCTATGACTATAAAAATAGGAAACGTAACTAAAACTAATTTCCAAAACCAACTTTCAATTTCAAAGAAGTCTTTTAGCGAATCTTTAAATACATTAACTGTGGGGATATAAACAATAGATAATAAACTAAAAATAAAGCCCACACTTAAGTAGGGTTGATTTATTGTTGTTGTTTCTTTAGATTTCGCTAGAAGTAATTTTAGCTTTGCTTCCCACGATTTTTTATTACCATTTTTTAATAAGCCTTTTTCATTTTTTATACACTCAGTTAATTCAACAAGTATAGCTTTTCTTTGTTCATCTTCTTGATGCCCCCATACGTCGTAGACAAAAAACTTATGAGTGCTATTTAACTTCTTTTCTATTAATCTAACTAAATTACTTTTACCAGAACCCCATTCACCATCAATACCAATGATTTTGAAATCAGGATCTTTAATAATTTTCTCAGAAATTACTGAAGCAATCTTTTCCTGTGATTTGTTTTCGAAAAGATCTTCACCTAAAGGTTGATTTTTAATAAATGAATAATTTATGTTTTCGTCAGTTTTATTCATAATTCATAGTATTTCCTTAAGTTTATAGCAGTTTAGCTTTTTTTATCCCTCCAACGTTGCCAAGCGACTTAACAACAACGATTGAAGTTGAGTGAGTTTTTGGTTTTCTAGAGTTTTTATAGCTTTTTCTTCAATTAAATATGAAAACTTTTCAAGATTAATAATCTCTTTATCTTGAGGTAATATCAAGTTTAGTTCCTCAATAATTCGTTTGCTTAAATTTGCTTGTGCTCCACCATTTGCAAGTGTAACAATATGATTTTGCTGATTTAATAAAGCATAATATAAAAATGACATTTTATTCTTATCGCTACTTATCATAGCACAACAAGCTTGATTAGTAGTTACTTCCTTTTTTAAATATGCTAATTGACCAGCTGTTGCTCCATACATTGCCATTAAAACTGAATCACACGGAATTAACTTAGTAGAACTATTTTGAAATCCTTCTTTAGAAATGTATTCTTCTGAATCAAATACTACATTATTGGATATTTCTCCAGTTTTTAACCAAGGAATATCTCTTGAACTCCAATAATCTAAATTATCTCTACTAGGAGTAGCTCCGTTTTTCATTTCATCACAAAAGTCTTTAACTTTTATAACCTCCCAACCCTCAGGAATTTCCTTTTCTAATTCTTCATTGAAAACCATTGCACCGCCAGAAGATTTATAAGGTTTACCTTCTTCGTTCGGAAACTCAAAATCTACAAACCATTGTTTGTATAAGGTTTGAGCAGTAGTTTCTAACTTTTCGCAGATTTGTTCGTTGATTTTTATTTTGTTTGCTACCGCTTGGTATTGGGCTACAATTTCGCGTTGTTTTTCGATGGATGGAACAGGTAATTCAACATTACACATATCTACCCAATCAAAAGATTCTCTTGTGCTTCCATGCGAATGATAGCGTGCATAACGATCAAACTCAGGACGTGTAAACCACATCATTAAATAATCAGGAAGTAATTGATTTTTATCAATAATTTTAAAAGTTGTATATGCTTGGGAAACTAAAGCTTTATCGTAAGATTTTAATAATGCAACTCCAATTTTATCTCCTCTTCTAGATGTGTCAGGAATATAAGTAAATTCATTTCTTGATAAAATTTTATACTTACTCATATCTGTTCCAACTGTATTTGCAATAGATGGAATAAATACTTTTTGGACAGATACACCTAGTAATGGTAAATCAAGTAATTCTTTATTTCTATCATCAACTACTTGAATAAATTCACCCAACTTTTTATAACTCATAGCCCAACGATTTAAATACGTCTGCTACTTCTTGTTTCAAGGTTTCTTCTTGCTGAAACAATTCTTTCAATTCGGTTTGCAAAGTTTGCATTTGGGTATCGTAATCTATATTTTCGTCTCGGTTGAAAAACTCAATGTACTTACTTGGTACCAACGAATAATCTTTTTTACGGATTTCTTCTAAAGTTGCAGAGTAACAATATTCTGGTTCGTTTGTGTAAGTGGTTTCTACATCTTTTTGTTGCCAATTGTGGTAGGTTGCTGCAATTTGCTCAATATCTTGTTCAGCAAACTGAATGAATTTCTTTTCAAACGGTTCACCTTTTTGGCGTAAATCCATAAACAACACTTCACCTTCGCGGTTACGATAATTTTTCACACCATCATTAACTTCCACAGTGCGTTCTGTTTTATTACGGTTCAAAATCCAAAGTGTCACCGAAATATCTGTCGAATAAAACATTGCTCTTGGCAAAATCACAATCGCCTCTACCAAGTCGTTTTCTATAATTTGTTTACGGATTTTGTACTCTTCTCCACCACCCGAAAGCGCTCCATTGGCTAAGATAAAACCAGCTACGCCGTTTTGCGAAAGTTTCGAAATCATGTTCAAAATCCACGCATAATTGGCATTGGATTTTGGAGGGACTTCGTAACCTGTCCAACGTGGATCGTCCGTTAATTCGTTTTCAGCTCTCCAATCTTTTAAGTTAAAAGGAGGATTCGCCATGATGTAATCCGCTTTCAATGCTGCGTGCTGATCGTCACCAAACGTATCGGCGGCTTTGTTTCCTAAATTGGCAGAAATCCCACGAATGGCTAAGTTCATTTTAGCCAGTTTAAACGTGGTATTTGTTAATTCTTGTCCGTAAATCGAAATGTCTTTTTTGTTTCCTTGGTGTTTCTCAATAAACTTCAAGGACTGCACAAACATACCACCCGAACCACAAGAAGGGTCATAGATTTTTCCTTTGTAGGGTTCAATCATTTCGGTAATCAAGTTTACAATCGACTTTGGGGTATAGAATTCTCCTTTCCCTTTTCCTTCGGCAATAGCAAATTTGCTCAAGAAATATTCGTACACACGTCCTACAATATCTTGTGCTTCATCACGAAGCGTATCGATGTTGTTGATGGTATCCAATAAAGCTGAAAACTTAGATTGATCTAATCCCAATCGAGAGAAATAATTATCAGGTAATGCACCTTCTAAGGATTTATTGGTACGTTCTATGGTTTTAAGCGCAGTATCTACTTTTAAGGTAATATCTTCTTGTTTAGCGTTTTCAATAATGTAATCCCAACGCGATTCCTCTGGTAAATAGAATACATTTTCTGCCTGATAAAATTCTGGTATTTCCAAGAAGGCTTCTTTACCTTCTGCAATCAATTCTTCTCTCCGTTTAATGAATTTATCACTTGCAAATTTCAAGAAGATTAAACTCAATACCACGTGTTTATATTCTGACGGTTCGATCGAACCACGTAGTTTATTTGCTGCATCCCATAGGATTTCTTCTGTACTTTTGATTTGTACTTTTTTGGCCATAGTTACAATTATGTTTGATGTAAATATATGAAATGTTAAAATGTAAAAGAAACGAAAATAAATGAAAAAGCGATGAGGAAACCCGTAAATACCGTTATTTAATTTCGTTTATTACGTAACTCTTGTTTTCAAAGAAAAGACTTCATAGCGACATATTAAGTCGTTGTGACAACAAAGTAAAATAAAGCTTGGGAAAAGAAAAAACTGATTCTTACTTATAATGAACTTTTGCTCTAAACTATATTTCTAAAATCACCTCCTCAATCCTCTTCTTTTCTCAGGCTCGTTCTGTTCCGTTTGATTATCCGTTTTTAACGAAGTATCTTTTATTAACGAATTTCTGTTTTGTTTGTTACCAAAACTTAATAGTGTAAAAAGCTGGGTAACATTATCTGGATCTTTAAAGATTTCGTTGAATGCAGAGAAAGGAATATTGTTGTCTTTTGATACTTTTTCACTTATTTTACTTAAGCTATCTATCAATTGCTTTTTGTCATCTACCTTTAAATAAGGTTGTTTTAGTCTTTCAAATTTGATTGCTTTCTCCAAAGTATTCATTACCGAATCTAGATATTTTTTCTTTTCAACAGCAAAAACACTTTCATTAGTAAGCAGAGTGGTGTTTTTGCTTTTGTAAAACTGTACTTCTTTTTTTAAACTTTCCTTTTTTGTCAATATTTCAGCAATCTGTTTCGTTTTGGTTTCTAAATCGGTTTTGTTTTTTAATAGTTGAGCTTTCTGAACTTTAAATATTTTCTCCATATTCATCAGTGTTTTCTCGGTTTTCATTCTTTGAAATCCTAAAAAGTCCGGCTCTTTAATAATCAATTCCTCAAATTTATTCGAACTTAATTCCTTTTTTATTTCCTTCTTGTGTTCTTCCAGAATTTTCAGATATTCTTCCTCTTTCTTGATTTTGAATTGTATGGTTTCTAATCTTGCTTTTGAACCCGAAATTCCTCTTTCCATTCCCAAACATTCCGCCGTTATATCCTGCATTTTGGAATAATGAAAAGATTGATGTTTTAATGTTTTTCCCGTTTCCAAATCCTGCCAATCTGCTACTAAATGAGCGTGATAGTTTGGTTTCCATTCGTTGGTATCTTTATCATAATGCCCTTCGTCTTTGTGAATGGCAATCTGAAAAACTCTTATTTTCAATTCTTCTTCCAGTTGTTTTGAAAGATTGTGCAAATCTTGCATCGTGGTATTTTCTTTGATTACCACTACAGCCTCACGAACAGGCATCGCATTTTTCTGCAACTTTCGCCCTGATTTTTCTTTGCAATAAGTTTCGATTTTTTGAATTAAACAGAAGCTATTCTTTTGGGTACAAATTGTTCGCCATACACGAGACATTGTTTATTTATTCGTTTCATCCCCCATATTTATCAATTAAGGTATCATAAGTATCCATAAGAGCCATTTCATCCCCCTTTAAGTTCCGGTACAATATATGGTCAGATATATAACAAAAAACGATTAAAATAACGCAAATTTGAAAGTGAGTAAATTTTTTAAGCCTTAAAAAAAATCCCTACTTTCCAGCAGGGATTTTGTTGGCTTATGGAATTGTGAATTATTTCACTTCTTCGAAATCCACATCTTCTACATCATCTGATGAATCATTTGAATCAGCGTTTGGTTGAGCCGTAGCTTCAGTACTTGGCTGAGCTCCTGATTCATTCATCGCTGCATAAAGCTCTTGAGAAGCAGCAGTCCAAGCTTCAGTATGTTTTTCTAAAGCTTCATCAATTTTTGCTACATCTTTTTCTTCATGGGCTTTTTTAAGTTCTTCTAAAGTATCTTCGATGCTCTTTTTCTTATCCTCACTGATTTTATCACCGTATTCTTTCAACTGCTTTTCAGTTTGAAAAATGGTACTATCTGCAGCATTCAATTTGTCAATTTTTTCTTTAGCTTCTTTATCTTTAGTCGCATTTTCTTCTGCCTCTTTCTTCATTTTTTCAATTTCAGCTTCGGTCAATCCAGATGAAGATTCGATTTTAATTGACTGTTCTTTCCCCGTTCCTTTATCTTTGGCTGAAACTTGCATGATTCCGTTTGCATCAATATCAAAAGTTACTTCAATTTGCGGAACGCCTCTTGGTGCTGGTGGAATATCTACTAAGTCAAATCTTCCAATTTCTTTATTATCAGCAAACAAAGATCTTTCTCCTTGCCCTACCCGAATCGTCACAGCGGGTTGATTGTCTACTGCTGTAGAGAATGTTTCAGATTTTTTGGTCGGAATTGTTGTATTAGCTTCAATTAGTTTTGTAAACACGCCCCCCATGGTTTCAATCCCTAAAGAAAGTGGCGTTACATCTAATAGTAAAACGTCTTTCACGTCTCCTGTTAAAACGCCACCTTGAATTGCAGCTCCTATGGCTACAACTTCATCTGGATTCACTCCTTTAGATGGTTTTTTTCCAAAGAATTTTTCTACTTCTTCTTGAATTTTTGGAATACGAGTTGACCCTCCTACTAGAATCACTTCATCAATGTCTGAGGCTGATAAACCTGCATCACTCAATGCTTTTTTACAAGGTTCCATCGAGCGTCTTACTAAATCTTCAGTCATCGACTCAAATTTCGCACGAGATAAAGTCTGCACCAAGTGTTTTGGCCCAGTGTTAGTCGCTGTAATATACGGTAAATTAATCTCCGTTTGATTAGATGAAGATAATTCAATTTTTGCTTTCTCCGCAGCTTCTTTCAGGCGCTGAAGTGCAATTGGATCTTTACTTAAGTCTACATCTTCTGCTGATTTAAATTCTGTGATTAACCAATCAATAATGGCATCATCAAAATCATCTCCTCCTAAATGAGTGTCTCCATTGGTAGACAGCACCTCAAAAACGCCATCACCTAATTCTAAGATAGAAATATCAAACGTACCTCCACCAAGGTCGTAAACGGCCACCTTCTCATCACTCTCTTTTTTATCTAGACCATAAGCTAGAGCCGCAGCCGTTGGCTCATTGATAATTCTTTCCACTTTTAGCCCAGCAATTTCACCAGCATCTTTGGTCGCTTGGCGTTGTTCATCATTAAAGTAGGCTGGAACTGTAATCACCGCACGGCTTACCTCTTGCCCCAAGTAATCTTCTGCCGTTTTCTTCATTTTCTGAAGAATCATGGCTGAAATTTCTTGTGGTGTGTAATCTCTGTCATCAATTTTCACTCGAGGCGAATCATTAGCTCCTTTAATTAGCTTATATGGAACTTTTGATGCTTCTTTTTCATCATACTTATCTCCTATAAATCTTTTGATGGAGAAGATTGTTTTCTCTGGGTTGGTAACCGCCTGTCTTTTAGCTGGGTCTCCTACTTTTCGTTCACCATTTTCTACAAAAGCCACAACAGATGGTGTAGTTCTCTTCCCTTCAGCATTTGGTATCACGCTTGGGTCATTTCCTTCCATCACAGCTACACAAGAATTAGTCGTACCTAAATCAATGCCTATTATTTTACTCATAATTTCTATTTTTTTATTATTCTAAAATTTGTTTTTAATTTGCTTTTACTAAGACAAACAATATACCATCGCAAAAATTTATTTTATTTCATGTATTTTTTTATAAATTGCTGACATTTTGTCTTATTTAACTTTAATTTTACGCCATTAAGTTCATTTTAAATGCAAAAAAGACATCCTATATCACATAGTTTTATTCGCCAAGCTTTTATTTTAGGCGCCATTCTCTTTTTGGGGTATTTTATTTTCAAATATTTCACACCTTATCTCTCAGGTATTTTTGGAGCAATCATCATGTTTGTCATCACAAAAGATTGGATGAGGATATTAACCAACAATGGCTGGAAACGCTGGATATCGGCAACTTTATTGATCCTATTTTCTATTTTTATTATTATTTTACCTTTAGCTGGTTTAGCATTTATGCTGGGGACGCGTGTTCAAGATTTTATCAACAATTCAGAGAAATACATTTTTTTAATTGAATCTAATATTGCTTCGCTAGAAGATTATTTGGAAATTGATTTAACGACCGAAATTGGAAACCCAAGGGAGCTTCTCACCTCTTCTATTCAATCTTGGACCGAGGGGACTTTAGATATTTTCATCAGCCTTGGTATTTTATATTTTGTTTTGTACTATTTACTCATCAATTATGATATTTTAAATAGTAAAATCAACGAATACATCCCTATTTCGGATGAAAATTTTAATCGCATCAGCGTTGATACTTATGATATCGTAAAATCCAATGCTATTGCAATTCCTTTAGTTGCCCTTTTGCAGGGTTTGGTTGCACTCATCGGTTATTTTATATTTGATGCTCCCAATCCGTTATTTTGGTTTGCCCTGACAACCATTGGGTCCATGATTCCTTTTGTAGGAACTGCCATTGGCATGATTCCTTTGATACTAATTATGTACACACAGGGGCAAACGTTTGACGCAATAGCACTTGCGATTTATGGAATGGCTATTGTAGGCTCTACCGATAATGTTTTCAGGATTATTGTTCAGAAAAAATTAGCTGAAATCCACCCGCTCATCACTTTATTTGGTGTTATCATCGGAATTCCCATGTTTGGATTTTTAGGATTGGTCTTCGGGCCACTTTTAGTCAGTCTTTTCCTGCTATTACTAAAGATTTACAAAGAGGAATATTACCCTAAACAAAGCTTATTTCATAACAAAAAAGATTTACCTAAAACAGTTCAGTTTAAAGAATAATTTATGGACATTCAATTCAACAAAAGAGAGGATTCAAATAAATTGGCGTATAGTGCCATTTACAAAAAAATCAAAGAAATCAAAAAAGGTGGCGGTGAAAAGAGAATAGCCAAGCATAAAGCAAAAGGGAAAATGACTGCTCGTGAGAGAATTGATTATCTATTAGATAAAGAGAGCCAAAGCATAGAAATCGGCTCTTTTGCTGGATATGAAATGTACAAAGAACACGGTGGTTGCCCAGCTGGTGGCGTAGTTGTGAAAATTGGGTATATATCTGGTAAACAATGCATTGTAATTGCTAATGATGCCACTGTAAAAGCTGGAGCTTGGTTTCCGATTACAGGAAAGAAAAATTTGAGAGCACAAGAAATAGCTATGGAAAACCACTTGCCAATAATCTACTTAGTAGATTCAGCAGGTGTTTATCTTCCACTACAAGATGAAATTTTCCCTGACAAAGAACATTTCGGGCGAATTTTCAGAAATAATGCCCAAATGAGTGCTAAAGGCATTACGCAAATAGCTGCCATCATGGGAAGCTGCGTTGCTGGTGGTGCTTATTTACCAATTATGAGCGATGAAGCTCTCATTGTGAAAGAAACTGGTACGATTTTCCTAGCAGGGCCGTATTTGGTAAAAGCTGCTATTGGCGAAAATATTGATGCCCAAACACTTGGTGGAGCCACTACTCAATCTGATATTTCTGGCGTCACAGATTACAAAGCCGAAAACGACCAAGATGCTTTGGATAAAATTAAATCCATTGTGAGCAAAATTGGCGAAAATAAAAAAGCTGGGTTCAATAGAATTCAGGCTCAAAATCCTATGCGTAATCCAGAAGACATTTACGGGATTTTGCCCGAAAGCCGTGCCGAACAATATGATATGCATGAATTGATTGATACTTTGATTGATAGAAACTCCTTTGATGAATACAAAAAAGATTACGGAAAAACCATCATTTGCGGGTATGCCCGTATTGAAGGCTGGGCAGTTGGCATCGTTGCCAACCAGCGAAAAATCGTGAAATCAGCTCAAGGTGAGATGCAGTTTGGAGGTGTTATTTATTCAGATTCAGCAGATAAAGCCACAAGATTTATTGCGAATTGCAATCAAAAGAAAATTCCATTGGTTTTCTTGACAGATGTTACGGGATTCATGGTGGGTTCTAAATCAGAACACGGAGGAATCATCAAAGACGGAGCAAAAATGGTGAATGCTGTGGCAAATTCGGTAGTGCCAAAATTTTCTGTAATTGTGGGGAATTCCTATGGTGCAGGAAATTATGCCATGTGCGGAAAAGCCTATGACCCTCGGTTGATTTTTGCTTGGCCTTCGGCTAAAATTGCCGTAATGGGTGGCGAGCAAGCTGCAAAAGTTTTATTACAAATTGAAGAATCTTCTGCCAAAGAGGAATTATCTCAAGAACAAAAAGAAGAATTACTTAATCGTATCAAAACCAAATACGATAATGCTACAACGCCTGAATACGCTGCTGCAAGACTTTGGGTAGATGAAATCATCAACCCGACAGATACCAGAAAATGGATTTCTATGGGGATTGAGGCTGCCAATAACGCTCCTATTACAGAAAAATTCAATTTGGGCGTGATTCAAGTTTGATGAGATTGATGAAGTTAACGAGCGTTAAAAAAATTAATTTTAAAAGATTTTTTTAAGGCTTAAAAAAAATTTATTTAAGTTTGTGAAAATTTAATTGTTTGAGGAGCAGGTATCAGCTTTTTATTTCTTTTTTACTCACGGGAATCATTGCTTTGATTTATCTCGTGGAGGCTGGTGCTACGTTCAATCACTATTATTCGCATGAGCATGGGCACGCTGAAACCTGTATAGACCATAGCGACTGTGTAAAAGATTGTGCTCATTTCGCTAAAAAAGCAGAAAAAACATGTCACGGGCATTTTTTTAATTTCATGCCGCAAGTTTCTGTTCAGAAAATATTTTTTAAGGCTTCTATTTTTTTAGAAACCCCTTATTCTGAAATGATTTTTTCACTCGTGAAGCAATATAGCAGTAGCTATAAACATTTATTCACTTCTCGTCCTCCGCCCTTTTTAGTTTAATTTTTTAGCTTTTTGATGGCGAATGTTTGCAACTTCCTGCAAACTTGTTTTACTATTTGAATTTAAGAGAAATATATGCATAGAAAAAGTATGCTATCATTTGTTTGTTTATGGGCGGTTTTTGCCGTAAATGCTCAAGAAGATAGCACTTCAATCCAATTAGAAAAGATTGAAATCAAAGGAGTTTCTGCACAAGAATCTGTTTACAAAAAAGAGAAAATTGATGTGCTACAGCGTGAAATCAGTGCTGGAAATGATTTGGCAAAGCAAATCGAAGTTTTACCAGGCGTGAACGTGAGAAAATCGGGAACCAATATCACAAAACCTGTGATAGACGGGCTTTCCAGTAGCCGATTGATTTATATGATGAATGGTGTTCGGCTTGAAAATCAAGATTGGGCTGATGCTCATTCACCCGAAATTGATGCTGATTTGGCGGGAAATTTATCAATAATACGTGGTGCTGAAACGGTGAAATATGGTGCAAATGCTTTGGGTGGCGTTGTGTTTGCGGAGCAAGAAAAAATCCCGAATGACACGCTTCTCAACGGAAAAGCGGGGATGAATTATAGATCTAATACCCGAGGTTGGGGCGGATTTATCAGGCTCCAGCAGAAGCTAAAAGCTATTCCTAACTTGAAATGGAAATTGGCTACCAACGTGATTCAAAACGGTGATTACCAAACGGCTGAATATAACGTAACTAACTCAGGAACAAGACTTAACAGTTTGCATGGAGAGCTTTTGTATGAAGGAAAAAAATTGAATGCCGAAGTTTTTTACAATGATTATTCTGCCAAGCAGGGTAACTACTTTGGTGCTTTGACGGGGAATATTGAGGAATTTGAGGAACGAATAAAAAACGGAAGACCTTTGGCTGTTTTCCCGTATGAATTTGCTATCAATTATCCTTTGCAGGAGACAAGGCATCAAATTGCTTCGGGTAAAATCCAATGGAAGTTTAATCGCCGATGGAAATGGAATTTGGGCTATAATTATCAGCAAAATCACAGAAGAGAATATGATTTAAGACGAGCGAACAGCAATTCTGTTCCTGTGCAAGATATGATTTTAACGACTCAAAACTGGAACTCAAGTCTTCAATTCAATCATTATAGATTTAATTCCACATTGGGTTTCCAGATCAGAGATAAAGAGAATTTGAATCAGCCTGGGACGGGTGTTACTCCTGCGTTGCCTAATTATATCTTCAAGGAAGCTTCTGTTTTCACTTATCATGACATTAAACTTAGCCCCTTTAAATTCAATGTTGGGCTAAGGTATGATAAGGCAAAAATGAATGCTCTAGGCATTGATTTCTTGGGGAATAGCTATGGTGATAAAAAGGATTATTCTGCTTTTTCATCTCAGTTGGCTGTAGATTTAGATGTGGATGAATGGCATTTTAATTCATCAGTAAGTTATGGTTGGCGGATTCCTGAATCGTATGAATTATTTGCCAATGGGAAAGAACATGGAATTCCTATCTTCTACGTAGGTGATAAGGATTTGAGGCCCGAAAAAGCCACCAAATGGGTGAATCATATTCATTATCACAATTCATGGTTTGATACGCAAATTTCTGGATTTGTGCATTGGTTTGAGGATTATATTTACGGTGTACCGACGCATCAGTATAAGCAATTATTTGCTGGTCCAGCGGCAATTTTTCAGTTCAAGCAACAAGCGGCTTTGATTTATGGTTTGGATTTGATTCAAGATTGGAATGTTACAGAAAATTTTCAAATCAAAAATCAAATTTCTTGGATTGAAGGGAAAGAAATTCATTCCAAAAATTATTTACCAAATATTTCTCCGCTGAAGGTTCAAAATCAAATCAGATTTCAAGCCAAAGATTGGGGTAAATTTAATACGAATACGATTCAAATCAGTCATTTATGGAAGGCTAAAAAAACTAATTACAACCCTGATTATGAGTTGTCTAATCAAACTCCTGATGCTTATCATTTGTTTGATTTTGCTTTGCACACCAATTACAAGATTAACGAAAAATTCAATACAGATATAACTTTTGGGGCAGAGAATATATTCAACCTGCTTTATAAAGATTACTTGAATCTTCACCGCTATTTTGTGCATGATAACGGGAGAAACATTTTTATCAACTTAAAATTTAATTTTTAAAAATTTAATGACTAAATATTTTTTTATTATGAAAACAAATAATTTATTAAAAACCTTAATGTTTGCCATAATGGCTTTGATTTTTGTGGGCATCACTTCTTGTAATGATGATGACCCTGTGAAACCAACAAATGAAACGGAGGACAAAGGGCATGAAGATTGGACCAAAGTTACATTTACATTCCGTTTAGGGCATTTGCACGGGAGCAATTTTCATGGAAACCCTATCAACAAGGACGCTAAATATTTCAGAAATCTGCAAGAAGTTACTTTTGAATATGATAGTAAAGGAAATTTACAAACTCCAACTGATCCTGTAAGATTAATAAAAGATGAATATTATGCATTGGAAATCACTTATTATAATAAAAAAGGAGAAAGAATGAACAGCACCTTCACTACACCTGAAATGGCTCCGATTCATCAACATTTCTTTTTGACTAAAGATGCTAAGGATTTAAATTCAGATAAACCTTTTGGAAATGCAGGTAATATCATTACAGAATATACTTACCGCGATACAGACCCAGAAGATAAAATGTATACTAGATATGATGAAACTGTGAAATTACGTGGGAAAAAAGATCCAATTGGTTTGAAAGGATACTTCAAAGTAAGTGAGAAGTATGCTAAATTTAATTTAAACGTTATTTTAGTGCACATCGGCAAAGGAACTAAATTAGATAAAAATGGGAATCCATATCCTTATAACGAACCTAATTTAATCTTTTTATCTTCACAGGATTTGAATGTAAAAATACCTATTCGTGTTTATGCTGAGCGCCCTGAGGATTATAGTGATAAATTCTTTGAAGATGCTGCCAATGAATTTAATATTACTGTAGAAGAAGCAATAGCTGATTATAAATTATTATACGACGCTGATTTTGAAAGCGGAAAATACTGGATGTAATTCTATAAATTTTAACTTTCCAGTTAATTTTAGAAAATCGCCTTTCTTTTTTTAGGATGGCGATTTTTTTTTAAGCCTTAAAAAATTTTTACGTAAATAGAATAGAAAAGGTAGCCGTTTCAGTTGTGAGACAGCTGCTTTTTTTTATCAAAAATTATGATTCTTCTCAAAAGTAGACTTATAAAATTCAAAAAAACTTTTAGAAAAAAACTATATTTGTAAAACATCTAAGCCGTGAAAGATTTTACCAAATACATCAGCCAAATCAAAAACAAAGAGTTCGCACCTATCTATTTTCTATATGGGGACGAAACCTTTTTCATTGATGAAATCACTGCAGCGCTGCAAGAAAACGTCTTGACTGAAGAAGAAAAAGCCTTCAATCAACATATCTTTTACGCCAATGAAATAGATGCTGAGGACGTTATACTACAAGCTCGCCAATACCCGATGATGGCAGAACGCCAGCTCATCATCGTGAAAGAAGCTCAAGCCTACGATAAGCAATTGAACGCCTTTGAAGCTTATTTCAAAAGTCCAGTGCCGTCCACCATTTTGGTCATTAATTATAAATACAAAAAACCTGACGGGCGCACCGCTTATGCTAAGGCGGTAAAAGCCAACGGGCTCTTGCTGGAATCTAATAAATTGTATGAGAATCAAATCCCTGAATGGATTTATAACTTACTGAAACAAAGGAAATTAAAAGCTCAACCCAATGTCATACAACTTCTGGCAGAATCCATCGGTGATGATTTATCTCGCATTTCTAATGAGGTGAAGAAATTAGCTATGGTTTTGAATCCTGGCGAAGAATTAACGCCTGAATTGGTAGAGAAACACATCGGCATCAGCAAAGATTACAATATTTTTGAGCTGACCAAAGCCATCGGTGTCAAAAACAAAAAGAAGGCATACCTCATTGCACATCATTTTACCCAAAACCCCAAAGACCACAATTTTGTATTTTATTTAGGCTTAATTTTTTCTTTTTTTCACAAACTGATGCTTTACCACGCCTTGCCCGATAAGTCACGGACAAGCGTAGCCAAAATTCTGGGTGTTTCACCTTTCTTTGTGAAAGAATATGAAATAGCCGCACAAAATTACCCGCTCAAGAAAGTCACGGCTATTATTTCACTTTTACGCGATACTGACATGAAGTCCAAAGGCTTAGGCGTAGGCTCAAACACGACAGAAAAAGATTTGTACAACGAACTTTTATTTAAAATCCTTCATTAAAGAAATGAAAAAAAATTTTTTAAGCCTTATAAAATTTTTAATACTTCCCATTGCTTTTGCACAAAATTATCCACAAAATTACTTTCGCTATCCACTAGAAATAGACCAAATTTTAGCAGGAAGTTTTGCAGAATTACGTGGATTTCATTTCCATTCGGGTATAGACATCAAAACACAGCAGCGAGAAGGGCAAAAAGTTTTTGCGGTGGCAGAAGGCTATATTTCTAGAATCAGCGTTTCACCATCGGGCTACGGAAATGCTTTGTACATCACACACCCCAACGGCTATACATCAGTATATGCGCATTTACAAAAATTCCAAGATGAAATCGGAAAATATGTAACGGCTCAGCAAAATCAGCAGAAATCCTTTGAAATCAATATCTTCCCTCCAGCAGAGGCGTTGCCAGTAAATAAAGGCGAATTCATTGCACTCACAGGAAATTCTGGGAGTTCTGGCGGGCCACATTTGCATTTTGAAATTCGAGATACCAAAACGGAAGAAACCATCAATCCTTTTTTGTTTGGATTGACGACACCAGATCACAAAAATCCTTTGCTGAACGGAATGTATATTTACGCCATTACTGGTGATGTGGAAGGCAAAAAAAGATATGACCTTACTGGCGCAAAAGATTTTAAATCCCCTGTACTGGCGTCTGGCACCATTGGGGTTGGCGTCAAAGCTTATGACAAGATGGATTTTGCAGAGAATTTAGATGGGATTTATAGTATTGAAATGTGGGTAAATAATCAGAAATATTTTACCTACGAGGTTGACCGATTTAGCTTTTCGCAAACTCGAATGATTAACTGCCAAACTGACTATGAGCAGTATATGAACAACAAAAGTTTTATCTATAAACTTTTCCTAGAAGAAGGAAATTCGCTTACAATGGTCAAAAAAGCTGAAAATAACGGCTATATTAATTTAATTCCCAATCAGGATTACCAAATCAAAGTCGTGCTAAAAGATTTTGCTGGCAATCAAACGAAAGGGAGCTTTACCGTGCGAGGCAAAGAAAACAGCCAACCGCAAATTCTAAATAAAAATGGGAAATTTCTCAAATGGAACGAAGAAAATCATTACGATGATGAGAATGTTTCTTTGTATTTTCCTGCTAAAAGTTTTTACCAAGATTTGTATCTAAAAGTGGATAAAATTGGTGAAAATTATTTCATCCAAAACGACCGAGTTCCTCTTCATAAATTCTATACTTTAGCTATAAAACCTAAAAATTTATCGCCAGCTCAGCTACAAAATGCTGTGATTGCGGTAACTTATAACTATGGTAACAAAAAAGTAAAAGATTATTTTGAAACAACTTACCAAGATGGGAAACTCATTGCACAGGTAAGAGATTTTGGGCAATTTACCATTGAATTTGATAGAGAAAAACCCATAATTTCCCCCATCAATATCTCTCCCAATACTTCTTTTATTAAAGGTAATAAATTAAAATTCAAGGTAAAAGATTCTTCGTCAGGTATAAAATCCTACAATGCTTTCGCTAATAATGAATGGGTGATTTTACGTTATGATAAAAAGAATCACCTTATGTGGATAGACCGAGAAGATATTCCCTTCACTGGGAAAGCAGAGTTGAGCATTCAAATTCAAGATTTGGGAGGTAATTTAGCTAAAAAAAATTATAGCATTAATTTAAAATAAAATGCAAAAATTCATTTTTTGTTTTTTCTTTCTTATCAGTATCAGCACTTTTTCTCAAGAAGAAATAGATTTAAATGAAGTTGTTTTTCAGGCCACAGAAGAAGAAAAAATCTATCAGGAAGAAATCAACGCCAGAGTAGCTCGCCAAGCACCTACGCTAACGGGGAGCATTACCGATGTCTTGAAAACTTTGCCTTATGTAAGCGTGAATACTGAGCTCAGCTCGCAGTACATGGTACGCGGCGGGAATTATGATGAAAATTTGATTTACATCAATGGCGTTGAAATCTTTAAACCCCAATTAGTACGTTCTGGGCAACAAGAAGGCTTAAGTTTGATTCATCCAAAAATGGTAGCACTGATTAACTTCATGCCTGGCGGCTGGGAAGCACAGTGGGGAGATAAATTGAGTAGCGTTTTAGATGTAATTTATAAAAATCCTAATCAAAAATTTGCAGAAATTTCAGGTGGACTTTTGGGCGGCGACATAACGGCAGGGCTGCCATTCAAGGGAGGTTCGCTTTTGGTAAGCGGACGCTACTTGAACAGGAATTTAATTCTAAACACTTTAGATGAGAATACTGATTTTAATCCTTTAGCCTATGATTTTCAAGCCTTATTAAATTATAAAATTTCTAAAAGGCTTAAAATTTTTTGGTTGGGAAATTATAATTTTAATGAATTTCAATCCATTCCAAAATCTCGCCAAACCCAATTTGGGACTTTGCAGCACCCAATCAATGTCTATACCTACTACCAAGGGCGAGAGCAAGAGCAATTCAAAAGCAAATTCAGTCATTTAAATTTAAACTTTCAGCTCACTCCCCGTTGGGATCTAAATTTAGGCTTGACTATGACTCATACCCAAGAAAAAGAATATTATGATGTGTTGTCTGCCTATTACATTCGCACAACGGATGAAGAGAGTAACGCAACGGCTACGCGCGATATTGGCGGACAAATTGACTACGGGCGCAATGATTTAGATGCTTTCATCTTTGGGATTCAACACAAGGGTAATTTTGAAATCAATAAAAATCAAAAATTAACTTGGGGGTTTGAAATTCAAAAAGAGGATTTAAAAGATCGCCTCAATGAATGGCAAATGATAGACTCCGCAGGCTATAGCCTAAAGGGCTTTGAAGATTATAGCTCTTTTCAAATTCAAGCCCAAAATCCTCATTTAGAAGTAAATTACGCTATGCAGGGGACAAATCAAATTCAATCAATACGCTACACAAGTTTTTTGCAATACAATACTAAATTCTTTTGGCATAATGCTAAAGTCCTTCTTAATGCTGGTGTGAGGACTGGATATTGGGACTTCAATCAAGAAACAAATATCAGCCCAAGGTTTCAAATGGCCATCAAACCCGATTGGGTAACGAGTCAGCTTTTCCGCCTAGCGGTAGGCAAATATGTGCAGCCAGCATTCTACAAAGAAATGAGAAAATTAGATGGAAGTTTAAATTCAAAAATTAAAGCTCAAAAATCTTATCATTTCTTGGCCGGGCATGATTTTGAATTCTTTATAGGAGACCGCCCTTTTAAACTCTCTACTGATTTGTATTACAAGAAATTACAAGACTTAGTTCCTTATTATCTAGACAACGTGCGCATCAGGTACACTGGTGAGAACGAAAGCAAGGGCTTCGCCTATGGTGTCGATACCCGTCTTTACGGCGAGTTGATTCCTGGAGCAGATTCGTGGCTCAGCTTGTCTTATGGCCGAACCCGAGAAAAATGGAATCAACAAACTTGGATTGACCGCCCCACCGACCCTAGGTTTAAGATTTCCCTATTCTTCCAAGACTCGATGCCATTATTCCCTAGTTTTAAGGTAAATATGAATTTAATCTATGCCACAGGATTACCCAATGGTGCTCCGCCTCTCACAAATCCTTATGATTTTCAGCGTCGCCTGCCCGACTATAAACGGGTAGATGTGGGGTTAAAGAAGATTATTATTCAAAATAGAAAAAAGAATCATAAATTAGTAAAACAAATGGAAGTTGGGGTGGATGTTTTTAATATTTTTAATATTCAAAATGTAATATCTAACCAGTGGCTAAGAGATGTACAATCTAGGAATATTTATGGCGTTCCTCATCGGTTAACGGGTAGATTTTTTAATGCTAACTTCTATATTAAATTTTAAGCATGGATTTGAAAGAACAACTGAAAAAAGCTTTTCCTGAGCATGAATTTGAAGCCAATGAAGCAGATGATTCAGAAAATGATGGCTTATGGATACCTGATGAGGTAGTCGAATGCCATTACGAAAAAAGAAATGGCAAACCACACACCATCATCAAAGGCTATACTGGGCATCAAGATGATTTCAAGCAATTGGCAAAAGAAATCAAAAAAATGCTGGGCGTTGGTGGCTCTTTTAAAAATGAAGAAATTATCATTCAAGGTGATTTGCGAAAAAAAATCATGGATTATTTGAAAAAACAAGGAATGAAAGTAAAAAGAGTAGGCGGATGAAAATACAAAGTTCAGAATTACCATTGAATGCCGATGGCAGCGTTTATCATCTAAACTTACTGCCACAAGACATCGGCGAAACCATTTTTTTGGTCGGTGACCCAGGGCGAGTACCGCTCGTGAGCCAATTTTTTGATGAAATTTTAGTTACCAAACAAAAACGGGAATTTATAACCCATACTGGTTGGCTGCAAAACAAGAAAGTTAGCGTTTTAAGTACGGGCATCGGTACCGATAATATTGATATAGTCCTCAATGAATTGGATGCCTTGGTGAATATCGATTTAAAAGAAAGAAGTATAAAAAAAGAAACCAAATCGCTAAAGTTGATACGCTTAGGTACTTCTGGCTCATTAAATCCAGAAATAAAGGTTGGTGATTTTATATTAAGCCAAAGTGGAATCGGTTTTGACGGGATGATGAATTTTTACCCGCAACATCAAGACTCAGCTATAAAAGAAAAAATTTCTAAAGGCTTAGAAAATCCAGTCATTCTGAATTTAATGTATGCCGCCGATGCAGACAATGCTTTATTACAGCATTTTAAATCTGTGGGGAGAGTCGGGGTAACAGGCTCTCTATCAGGATTCTATGGCCCACAAGGTCGACAAGTGCGGTTGAAATGCGTTGAGGGTGATTTCTTAGCAGATTTAAATAAAGTTGGCATTGATAATTTTGAAATGGAAACCTCTGCCATTTATGCTCTTTCAAAACTCTTGGGGCATCAGGCACTCTCTATCAACTGCATCATAGCCAACCGAACGACTGGTAAATTCCTAGAGAACTATCAACCCAAAGTGAAAGAAATGATTCAAAAAAGTCTTTATTTATTGCAAAATTTTTAAAGGCTTAGAAAAAAAATCATCAATTCTGCAATTTACTACCGTAAGATAAATCTCCAGCGTCTCCCAGCCCAGGAACGATGTAATTCCTATCATTAAGTCGCGGGTCGATGCTGCCACACCACAAGTGAGCATTCGGGAAATGCTTAGAAAACTTTGCAACCCCTTGCTCTGAAGCTATAGCGCAAACAACATGCAACACGCTCGGCTGGCCGTAGGCTAAAATCTCCTCTAGTGCTTTGACCAGCGAAGAGCTAGTTGCCAGCATCGGGTCTGCCAAAATCAACGGGCGGCCATTGATATCAGGACAAGTTACATAATCTTGCTGAACGCTGATGTCTTCTCCATTCTCTTTGCGGTAAGCGGCTATAAATCCAGCATCAGCTTTGTCAAAATAATTCATCACTCCGTTGAATAAAGGGACTCCAGCCCTCAAAATTGTCATAACAATGGGTTGCGTTTCTAGCGCATAAGAATCTTTCTGTGCTAAAGGCGTCTGAATTTGAATCGTTTTATATTCTAATTTTTTGCTGATTTCATAGGCTGCAATTTCACCAATTCGTTCTAGATTTCGCCGAAAAGTCATACGATGATTTTGTGAATGAACGTTACTGATTTCATTCATCCACTCTGTTACTAGTGAATTTTGCTCTGAAATTAAATGTATATTGCTCATGTTTTTTTTGGTTTAAAAAATGTACTCATCTATTTTATAATCGATTAACCCCCATTCTTTAGATTTTTTCAAGGCTTGCAAAGTCGTATCAAACAGAAGGACTCTTTGTTTTTCTACACACATTTCGCTTAGTAATTTTTGTGTTTTTACGGCATTTTTTTTCGATTTATTTCGTAAAAAAACAGCAATAATTCTCCCTGGAAAATCCAAAGAAATTTTTTTGTAAATATACGGGTCTCGCTGTGTATTGTCCCCAATTAGAATATAATTTTGGTTCGGAAAAGCTTCCAGCAGTGATTTTATGCGGTCATATTTGCCTTGATGCCCTGTCTTCCCTGTTTGGAAGAAATCTTTGAGCTTTTTTAAATCATTCAGCAAAAAAATCCCTTCAGGCAACTGATGTTTTTTGAAAATAGTATTCAAGTAATCATACAAATTCCATTCGCTGCTGCTTACATAGAAAAAAGAATTGCTTTCCTCGCCAGGAACTTCTGTTTCTGCCAATTTCCTGTACCATTCTACCGTGTGGTCAAAAAGCTTTCGCTCCTCAGGATTTTTACTTATCATTTCATACAACCGACGAAAAATGCTTGCACTATAAGACTTTAATACCGTATCATCAATATCAGAAATAATTCCATGAGAAGTTTTATAAGGCTTAAAAAATTTCCCCTCACTGTGGGTAATTTCATTTCCGTCGTTGTCTATAGCCTTTACTTGACACGAATGCCAACCATGGGGAATCGAATTTGCAGGTTTACATTCAAACATGAAGTAACCGTTTTCATCACTTTTAGAATCTATAATTTGATTAAAAAAATGAATTTTTAATTTCACTTCTGTCAATGGCTTTACTCGAAATAAAGTCAAAAGAGATTTGATATTTGACCCCAACCAAGAATCTTTCACATCAAAATGAATCGGTTCATGCTGAAAGACATGCCCATTGATGATTAATTTTTCTTCACCGCAAAAGCTGTGATAAACTTTAATAAACATTTATTTTGATAAATATTGATTACTTAATTACATTTGGAGAAATCTAATTTCTGTTATGGACAGTCGAAAAATTTTATTTGTACTGAATCCGGCTTCCGGCCCTAAAGATAAAGATTATAAAGAGGAAATTGAAGCTTATTTCTCACAATTTCCAGAAATTTCTGTCGCTTACCACACGCCCAACTGGTCTGCCAACGCTTCAATAGAACTCCAAAAAGAAATCAAGCAAAATCACTACGATACCGTAGTAGCTTCTGGCGGAGATGGTACGGTGCGTTTCGTTGCAGAAATTTTGTATGGCAGCTCTACACACATGGGTATTTTGCCTACGGGTTCAGCAAATGGCTTGGCTAAAAATTTAGAATTAGATAAAGGTATTTTCCACGCTTTGGAGACGATAAAGGAAAACCAAACACACCGTGTTTCTTCTTTGACAGTCAATGGCGCTTTCTGCATACATTTGGCAGATATTGGCTTGAATGCCTCAATTGTGCGGCGATTTGAGAAACAAAAACGCCGTGGTTTCTTAGGTTACTTAAAAGCTTTCGTGAGTGTATCATTCAATCAAACAGCCTCTAAAGCAGTAGTTTACATAGATAATGAAGAGTACCAAATGAAATTTTATATGTTGGTATTTTGCAACGCGACGGGCTATGGCACTGGTCTTGCTATCAACCCCAACGGGAAATTGGATGACAATCAATTTGAATTGGTGCAAGTCGAGAAATTTTCTCTGATGGAAGCCCTGCGTCTATACCTCGGTAAAGATAAGCCCAGCCCCGAAATCGTCCGCATTGTGCCTTGCCGTAATCTGATGGTAAAAACGAAAAAACCTGTGCACCTACAAGTGGATGGCGAATACCAAGGTAAAACAAAAACTATCAAGGTTTTATTCAATGATAAATTCATCAAAATGATTGTTCCTAAATCTTTTATTCAAAATTAAAATGAAAATTTATTTAGTCACTGGCGGAGCTGGATTTATTGGCTCACATTTGGTCGAGAATTTAATTCAAAAACATCAAGTTATTGTGGTAGATAATTTTGATGATTTTTATGATTATTCCATTAAATTAAAAAATTTACAGGCCGCAACGGGAGTTTCAGCTGAAATCAAAGGAGATAAATGGAAGGATATTGAATGCTTTGCTCAGAAAGATATTCCAAACTTTAAACTCTACACGGCCAATATCGTTGACAGAGATTCTATTTTTAAAATTTTTGAAAATCATCACATAGATGCGGTAATTCATTTAGCCGCTTTAGCTGGCGTTCGTCCATCAATTCAGCAGCCTTTACGCTACGAAGAAGTTAATGTAAAGGGAAGTCTAAATATTTTTGAAGCCTTAAAAAATTTTAAGGTTAAAAAATTATTATTTGCTTCTTCCTCCTCAGTTTATGGCAATAATGCTAAAACTCCCTTTGCAGAAAGCGACCCAGTAGATTTTTCTATTTCGCCCTATGCTGCGACCAAGAAGTCAGGAGAAATTCTAGCCCATGTTTATCATCATTTACATGAAATAGACATGCTATTATTGCGCTTTTTCACCGTCTACGGACCCCGCCAACGCCCAGATTTAGCAATTCATAAATTTACTAATTTGATTGAAAATGGCGAGCAAATTCCATTCTATGGTGATGGTTCTACGGCTAGAGATTACACGTATATTGATGACATTATTCAAGGAATTTTAAAAGCTTTGGATTATATAGAGAAAAACGAAAACGTGTACGAAACGCTGAATTTAGGTGAAAACCAAGTGGTGAAATTAAGCGAAATGCTAGCTAGCATTGAAGCAACTTTGGGCAAAAAAGCGCTGCTGAATCATCTGCCAATGCAACCTGGTGATGTGAATTTAACCAATGCTGACATCAGAAAAGCTAAAAAACTAATCGGCTATGCTCCAACTACAGATTTCTCTACTGGAATTCAAAAATTTGTAGATTGGTACAGAAAAAACAATATTTTTTTTAAGCCTTAAAAAATAAAGTTCTGTTTTTCTTAAAATTTTTTAAGGCTTAAAATTTTTTTTCTTTTAAAACTCACTGACGGTGTGTAATTTCACGCTTGGGTACTTTTGCTCTGTCATTTGAATCGTGAATGCTGAATCAGCCAAAAAGACTAGCTGATTGTATTTATCTCGGGCTAGGTATTTTTGTTTCACACGCAAGAACTCTTTAAACTCTTCTGAATTCTCATCTTGTGGCTCTACCCAACATGCTTTGTGTATATTGATATTTTCGTAGCTCACTTTGGCATTATACTCGTGCTCTAGCCGATATTCTATAACTTCAAACTGCAGTGCCCCAACGGTCCCGATGATTTTTCTGTTGTTGTATTCTAGCGTAAAAAGCTGGGCAACGCCCTCATCCATCAGCTGGTCTACTCCTTTCTCAAATTGCTTGGCTTTCATCGGGTCAGCATTATTCACGTAGCGGAAATGCTCAGGAGAGAAACTTGGTATTCCCTTGAATTGCAATTCCTCACCTTGCGTTAGCGTATCCCCAATGCGGAAGTTGCCCGTGTCATGCAAACCTACAATATCGCCTGGGAAGCTCTCATCTATAATTTCTTTTTTATCGGCAAAAAAAGCATTTGGGCTACTAAATTTCAGGTTTTTACCGTTGCGGACGTGCAAATATGGTGTGTTTCTTTCAAATTTTCCCGAAACCACTTTCACAAAGGCTAATCGGTCTCGGTGTTTGGGGTCCATATTTGCATGAATTTTAAAGACAAAACCTGTGAAGTTCTCTTCAGTCGGTTCCACGATTCGCACATCACTCTCTTTGGGCAGCGGATTTGGTGCTATATCTATAAAGGCATTGAGCAACTCACGCACCCCAAAATTATTGAGTGCTGAGCCAAAAAATACGGGTTGCAGCTGCCCTTTGAGGTATTCTTCTTTGCTGAAATTAGGGTAAACTCCTGTAACTAAGTCAACTTCTTCGCGTAAAGTTTCTGCTGCCTCATCGCCTAAGATTTGATTCAGTTCTGGGGTAGCAAGATCTTCAAACTCAATCCCTTCACTTATTTTTTGCTTGTTTTGGGAAGAAAAAAGTTGAATGTTTTTTTCCCAGATATTATAAATACCTTTGAAGCGATCGCCCATGCCAATGGGCCAAGAAAGCGGCGTAACAGTCAGGTTGAGCTTCTGCTCTACTTCATCAAGCAAATCAAAGGCATCTTTCCCTTCACGGTCTAATTTATTGATGAAAACAAGCATGGGAATGTTACGCATTCGGCAAACTTCTACCAATTTTTCCGTCTGTTCTTCAACTCCTTTGGCTACATCAATCACAACAATCACGCTATCTACCGCCGTCAAAGTTCGGTAAGTATCCTCAGCAAAATCTTTGTGCCCAGGTGTGTCTAAAATATTGATTTTCTTACCTTTATATTCAAATGCTAAAACAGAAGTCGCTACCGAAATCCCACGCTGTCGCTCGATTTCCATAAAATCAGAAGTTGCTGATTTTTTGATTTTGTTGGATTTCACTGCTCCAGCTTCTTGTATTGCTCCACCAAAAAGCAGAAGTTTCTCGGTAAGTGTAGTCTTGCCAGCATCAGGGTGAGAGACTATCCCGAAGGTTTTTCTTTTCTGAATTTCTTTTTGTAATAATTTAGACATACCTCAAATTCAAGGATGGCAAAGATAAGTTTTTTTGAACAAGTAATGGGTGAATGACGAGCCCAATTCTTTGTTAACTTTATGATGAATTAAAAAAAATATTTAAGAAAATTTATTTTAAATTTTTTAAGCCTTAGAAAATATGTGTTTTATCTTTGTAGCGTAAGATATGCTGATAAAACAAATTTTTGATTACACATTGGCTTCCATCCTGTTGATCGTCTTTGCTTTCCCGATGCTCCTGATGTGGGTGATTGCAAGCTGGGACACGGGGAAAAATGGCTTCTTTATTCACACTCGAATCGGGAAAAACGCTAAGCCTTTTAAAATGTTTAAAATAAGGACTTTAAAAGGAGATTACACGGATTCTATCACTACCGAAAAAACACATCAACTGACGAAATCAGGTCGTTTCTTTATGCGCTATAAATTGGATGAATTGCCCCAGCTTCTAAACATTTTGAACGGAACGATGAGTTTTGTAGGCCCCAGACCTGATGTTGCTGGTTATGCTGATGAATTGGAAGGCGAAGACAGAATTATCCTTTCTGTGAGGCCTGGCATCACAGGCCCTGCACAACTGAAGTATAGAAATGAGCGTGAAATTCTCAATAAGCAAAGCGATCCTAAAAAATTCAATGATGAAGTTTTGTGGCGTGATAAAGTGGAAATCAATAAGGCTTATGTGAGAAATCAAAATTTCATGAAAGATTTAAAAATTCTTTGGGATACGGTTTTTTAATTTTTTGTTTAAATTTTCTCAAGCCTTAAAAAATTTTAAAAAGGAACTTCGTTATCATCATCATTAGAGAAATCATCTATCCCAAAGGAATCTAACGGATTAATGTTTGGTAATTCAAAATCATCATTATTCATACTGCTCTGTAATTCCATGGGGCCACTGCTAAAGCTGGTAGACTCCGATAAATCCATAAATTTTGCTTGCTCTGCGATGAATCGTAAACGGATGTTTTCTAAAGCTCCATTTCTGTGTTTTGCGATAATCAATTCCGCTTGACCTTCCGTTGGGCTCTGTTCTTCATCGTCCCAAGTTGGGATTTTGTAATACTCAGGCCTGTAAATAAACGAAACGATATCTGCGTCTTGCTCTATCGCTCCAGATTCCCTCAAATCAGATAATAAAGGGCGTTTGCTTCCTCCTCGCGTTTCTACTGCTCGAGATAACTGAGAAAGTGCAATCACTGGAACTTCCAATTCTTTAGCAATTGCTTTCAAACTTCGAGAAATTGTCGAAATCTCCTGCTCTCGATTTCCACTAGATTTATCTTTGGTTGTCATCAACTGGAGGTAATCAATAATTATCATTTTCACGCCGTGTTGCGAAACCAATCTTCGGCATTTTGCTCGTAAATCAAAAACATTCAGCGCTGGTGTATCATCAATGAAAAGCGGTGCGTTTTCTAAATTTTTTACCTTGGTATAGAGTTGCTTCCACTCGGCATCCGTTAAATTTCCTTTTTTTATTTTTTCGTTATCAATACCTGTTTCGCCAACAATAAGCCTCGTAATCAACTGAATACTTGACATTTCCAATGAAAACACTGCCACTGGTATTTTATAATCAACGGTAATATTTTTTGCCATCGAAAGTACAAATGCCGTTTTACCCATACCTGGACGAGCTGCTAAAATCACCAAATCTGATGGATGAAAACCACTCGTAATTTTATCAACATCTCTAAACCCAGAAGGCACACCACTTAGGCCCTCTTTCTCAGACATGGCTTTAATCTGCTCAATTGCTTGGTATACCAAAGATTTTGAATCTTTGTACTCTGACTTTAAACTTCCATCGGTAATTTTAAAGATTTCTGATTCTGATTCATCCAAAAGTTCAAAAATATCTGTCGTTTCATCATAAGCTTTATCAATGATGCTTGATGAAATTTCAATCAATTTCCGTAGTACATATTTTTCTTGAATCACCCGTGCGTGAAACTCAATATGGGCAGAGGACGCTACCTTTTGGGTCAAGCCAACCAAATAGTAATTTCCTCCTATGCTATCATAATCTCCGTTTTTTCTCAACTGATTAGAAACCGTCAAAAGGTCAATCGGTTCAGATTCATTGAATAAAGTCGCTATCGCTTTAAATATTTTCTGATGCTGAGGACGGTAGAAAAAATCTTCTTGTAAGATTTCGATGGTTTCATTCAAACCTTTTTTGTCAATCATCATAGCACCCAAAACTGCTTCTTCTAAATCAATGGCTTGCGGTGGCATTTTGCCTCGCTCTGCTGAAGATGAAGTTTTTTTGGGAATGGAAAAAGATGCCTGAGTTTTACTTTGTGTTTCGTTCATGGGAGAGCAAAATTAAAAAAAAAGTGGATTACTAAACCCACTTTCTAAACATTCATTTTATCCGCAATAGATTTTTTTTAAATTCTATTTAGCCTTTAAAAATTCCGAAATCAAGAAATTTACTCTGCCTTTCTTCTGCCAATTTTTCTGGACTTAATTTTTGAAGGTCTAGAAATTCTTTTTTAATGACCTTTTTTACATTATCAAAGGTTTCATAGTAATCATAATGCGCTCCGCCCAATGGTTCTGGAATTATTCCGTCAATGATTCCTTGTTTTTTCATGTCTTGTGGTGTCAACTTCAGTACTTCTGCAGCTGTTTCTTTATAATCCCAGCTTCGCCACAGAATAGAGGAACAGCTCTCTGGTGATATGACAGAATACCAAGTGTTTTCTAGCATATAAACTCGATTCCCTATACCGATGCCTAAGGCTCCTCCAGATGCACCTTCACCAATTACGATACAAATCACGGGAACACTTAGTTTCATCATCTCATAAATGCTCTGAGCGATGGCTTGTCCTTGCCCTCTTTCCTCTGCCTCTAAGCCTGGATATGCACCTGGTGTATCAATAAAAGTGACTATGGGCTTTCCAAATTTTTCAGCCAATTTCATCAGACGCATTGCTTTGCGGTAACCCTCGGGGTTTGACATCCCAAAGCGACGATACTGGCGTTGTTTGGTGTTTTTCCCTTTCTGCTGACCGATAAACATAAATGTCTGCTCATCAATTTTACCAAAACCTCCCACCATAGCTTTATCATCGGCAAAATTTCGGTCACCATGTAGTTCTATAAAGGTATTTTTGGTCAATCCATAGATGAAATCCAAGGCATATGGCCGATTGGGGTGACGAGACAACTGCACCCGTTGCCATGGCGTTAATTTACTATAAATCTGCTTTTTTTTAGCTAAAATTTTGTCCTCTATTGCTATACATTTCGCTTTGGTATCCACGCCCTTCTGCTCACCTTCTAGTCTGCAAGATTCATAACTCTCATATAGGCTTTTTATCGGCTCCTCAAACGGCAAATAATCCATAATTAAAATTTTAGTGGGTTTAAAGATAATTAATTTTTAGAAATTTCAATCTCATCGTCTTTTTTAGAGCGAAAATTTTTCCAATGATAAAAAATTCCACCCAAAACCAAAAGAATAAAAATGATATTGGAAGCTAGCATCATTGTTTTGCCTCGTTGAATCACTTGTGGTTCAAATACAAAATCAATCTGATTCGTTCCTGCTGGGATTTCTAAACCTCTCAGAAAATAATTTGTCTGTAAAATTTCAACTTCTTCTCCATTAATATATGCTTTCCATCCTTTGGGGTAATAAATTTCTGAAAAAACGGCATAGCCCGATTGTTCGTTTCTACTTTCATAGCTCAACTTCATCGGGTGGTAAGATTTTAAGTTAATTTCAGCATTTTCATTGGAGAATTTCAGCGCTTTTGCTCCAGCTACAGCTACGTTTTTTATATCAATTTTACCAATTTTCACCAAGGCTGAATCTGCTGATTCTTGTGGCAAAACTTGAGAAACAAACCACGCATTCCCAGCCACGGCTGGATTTTGAATCAACTGAGGTTTTTGAGCTCCTCCTACCACTACAAATTTGGTGTTCAATAGGTTTAAAATGTTTTCTCTCCCGCTCAAAATCCCAAGTTTTTTCATTTGTATGCTGTCGCTAGAGAAATATAAATCAATCACATTTTGGTAATTCTGGAGTTTCGCTCCGTGGTATCCGCCCAATGAAGGCAGAAAATAGGAAGTTTGAGTTTCGTTGAATGTACTAGAAATCGTATTAAAAACCCTGTAATGCCCAGGATTTTGCTTTTTCAACTCATTGAGTAAATGATTGACTGGAATCTTATGTGCAATTTGCATCAGTGCTGGCGAGCCCTTTTGCGCTTCATTCAGGAGTCGCTGAGAAGCTTCTGTAGGAAATGGATTTTCAACCCATTGCTTAGGTATAAAATCTTCATTATTTAGGTATCTTTTATTCACTCCCCACAGGTCTATAATCGTCAAAACAGCGATTCCTGCGATGACGATTTCTTTAGATTTGATATATTTTTTTAAATATGCTAAAATCAACCCCGCGGCTAAGGCTACGAAAATGAAAGTCCTCAGCGTATCAGCTTGAAATAAAGCTACACGGTCAGCTCTGATTCCATTGGCTACAAATGTGGGTAATTGCTCCTCTACCTGTGTAGCAAAACTGAATAAATTTGCCCCAACGAAATAGAGAATTAATAAAATTCCTAAAGTTCCTAAAGATACATACAGTGTTTTTTTATAAATTTCTAAAGGCTTTAAAAATTCTTTTTTGAATATATAATAAATTGCAAAGGCGGCCAAGAGTGGCATCGTAAATTCAGCAATGACTAATATCGAAGAAACGGCTCTAAATTTATCATACAAAGGTACGTAGTCGATGAATATATCAGTGAGCCACATCATGTTCTCCCCCCACGATAGAAAAATCGAGAAAAGCGTTGAACCTAGTAGCCACCACTTCCATTTGCCTGGCACAATGATGCAACCTAACAAAAAAAGAAAAACGACGATAGCTCCTTGGTAGGCTGGGCCACTCGTGAAGGGTTGGTCGCCCCAATAGGTTGGCAGATAATATAAATATTGCTGGTAATAATCGTATTCTTCTGGCGAACGAACATTATTTTCTAGAGCTTTCTTCAAATTCGGTTTACTTTCCTCATCAGCCACTGAGCCGCCACCCATAAAGTTTGGAATCCATAAATTTAAGGTTTCTAGTTTCCCGTAGCTCCAATGGGTGATGTAAGATTTATCTAGACCACTCGGGTTGGAATCTTCAAACAAAGTAACGTCATTTTCTCCTCGGGTAGAAAATGGCGTGTATTCTTGCGTTGCCATCAACGGGCTACTGTTCATTCCAAATGCTAGCACCACTGATGAAATGGCTAATAAACTTTTGATGAAATAATCTCTGATGGAATGATTTTTTAAGGCTTCAAAAAATTCAGCAATGAAATAAAAAAGTACTACAAAACCAAAATAGTAGGTCATCTGCGGATGACTTGCCAAGAGCTCTAGCGCCATGAATAGCGTGGCAAGAAGAAATCCTATAATGTATTTTTTTCTAAAAATGAGTATCAACGCAGCCATAAACGGTGCAAAGTAGGCGATGGCATGGACTTTAGCATTGTGCCCAGCTTCAATAACGATGAAAAAATAAGTCCCTAAACCGAATAAAAAAGCACTCAATGCAGCATACTTCCAGTTTCTGAAAAGTACGAAACCTAGAAAGAAAAATCCACCTAAGAGAATAAAAAGATAATCTGCAGGGCGTGGCAAAAAGCGAAAAATTTCGTCTACTTTTTTTACCCAGTAGCCATCATAGCTAGCGCCCGTTTGGTAGGTGGGCATCCCGCCAAACATGGCATCAGACCAGTAAATGTTTTCACCTGTTTGTTTCTGATATTGAAGCATTTCTTCTGCGCTACCTTTGTAATTGATGATATCTGGCTGAGACAAAGCCATACCCCCCGTGATGACTGGCGCATTGTATGCCAAAGAAAATACTGCAAAAACGATGAGCATGATTGCAGCATAAATTAAATTATTCTTTTGGTTTTTCTGTAATAATTTCTTCATATTCTACGGTTTCCGCCTCGACTTCATATTTAGAATCTTCTACATTTTTGGTTTTAAAAATTCGCACCTCTTTATTAGATTTTTTCTCTTTTTTTAAAGGCTTAAAAATTTTTAAAATCCAAGAATAAATCAAATACAGGACTAAAAATAGGATTAATATTTTAAAAAATGAGCCCATCTTTAATTAACCTTAGTGGTAGATTTAGTAGTGGAAGACATATTTTGTTTTTGCCCTTGGTATTCTTGGGTAATTTTCAAAACCTCTTTTTTCTCAATAGCCGCTTGGTTAAGCCAACCAGATCGGGCGTCAATTTTTGCTGTTCCAGTAACATTCCCTTCAATGCTTCTGGAGATTTTCACTCCTTGCTCCAAAGTATTGGAATCACTACCGCTACTCGAGCCAGAAATTTGTATATCAACCTGATTATCAGCTACATTTTTAAGCGTATATTTCATTTGAGATTTAGCATTATCTGTTGAATTATTCAGCTCCCAACTTTCCCCGATTTTCACTGATTTAGTAGGGTAGTAACCAATGGATTCTAAGAACATGGCTTCCATCGCTTGCTTGCTGAGAGAAACTTGCAACATTTGGTCTAGGCCTTTTTTCTCTTCTTCGCTTAAGCCTTTTGCTAATTTTGATTTCACTTTTTCTCGAATCGGAGCCAAACCATCAATGTTCAGTACTTTACCGTTTTTTGAAATCTCCATCGTGTAAGAATTCCCTACGATTGTTTTGAAAAATTCGTATTGCTGCGCAGCCATTTCATTCGTTGGTTTTCCTGCATTGGTATCAAACCCGATGGACTCTCCTTGCATACTTGATTTTTCCTGAAATCTTTTGAAAGTTACTTTCAGTACAAAACTTTGCAACTTCTCCTCTATTACTTCATACGAGAGTTCGTTGGTAGAAATCTGGGAGATTTGTTGACTATTTTTACCGTCTGATTGTGTACTCGTGGTGTTAGTCGAAACTTTGAATGGGTAGGTTTTCCCTTTTTCTAAATTAAATTGGAAAGTATAAGTCCCGTCTTCATTCTTCTGAAAAGCCGTCTTTTTTTCGACTTTTTCTGTTTCGGCAGTAGTCGTTGCTTCTTCTGTTGTATCAGTTTTTTGCAGCGCTTCCGCCTCCTTCAGTGTAATGGTATCTCCTTGGGCATTTACGGTGAGTTCCTCTCCATTTTCATTTTTGCCAACTATTTTTACTTCAGATTTTTCTTTTTTACACGCTACTACCGCCATTATAACGGTACAGATTAAAACAATCTTCTTCATTCATCAAAATTTTGTGCAAGTTACAAATTTATGCTGGCATTGCGTGAAAGTGTAAAAAAAATACCTCGCCTACGTAAATGCACTATGGGTGATTGAAAATTAAATTTCATGCCGATAATTTTTATTCATAAAGAAAAAAACACCCCAAGTTGAGGTGTTTTTTTGGTTTAAAATTCAGTTGCTAAAATAGGACAAGCCTAAGCATAGCTGAACAGAGATGATGACGGAATGTGAATCATTTTTACCAATGTATTTTTTAGGTAGATTACTCCATAATCTATTGAATACCCTTGCCAGTTTAGCGCAGGATTAATCTTTAATACAACGCACGCTCATCCCGTAAACTCGGTAGTTGAAGTGGACAACGCTGCCGTCATTATTGTTATTGCTGAAGAGCATGATGTGAGCGTAGTCATCTTCGCGAGCAGAGCTACTCCAGTAGTAACCGTAAGAACCCTTGCCGTCGTCCTCTGGTGAATTATCGCTGTCACGGTAATCGAGGCCAGCAGCTGCAAGGTTTGGCAACTTATTCTGTGTCCACATTTGATCAGTAGAAACTTTAGAACGGCTACCCGTTACAAGCTGATGTAATTCCAGCCACTCCTGCTCAGTCGGAACATGGTAACCTGATGGGCAAGGGTTATTAACTCCTCTTGCTTGCCACAACGCTAAATCTGAACCTGATGCACCTCTACCATTCGCTACCCAGTTATAGCCTGCATTAATAAACTTCCCTGCTTCATCGCCTGTGTCTGTCCAATCTGGGGCTGGTTCTTTGGTAGGTTTTGAATCCCTAAACTCATGCCCATCACTCGCTCGCTGCCATTGGTAATATGAACCGTAGGTTTTAGCTTCATTATGGGCATCTGTGCCTGTTTTATTAACGGCCGGGTCAAAATCAGGGCTATTTATGTCTGCATACGCCGCTCCAAGGTTGAGGTTGAGCCATGTTCTATTATAATTAGTACCAGTTACACCAGTTACAGTTGTAGCGCAATACACAAAATCATGCTTGCCACTGATACCAAATAATTTATCAAAAAGTATATTTTCTGGTGCACATTGCTTGATTTTTTTGATGATCTCATCTGCTCTTTTTGGCTGCTTACCGCGGATATAATTTATTTTCTCTTTATCTACTATCATATCATATTTGAGGTCTGAGAGGCTTGTGCGTTTCACCATTTGGTCTTTTTCATCCCAAATTAAAAGCCATTGGGTAGATTTTTCCTCCTTAACATCTTGTATGCGCAGGTTTCCTTCTTGGTTGCCTTTTGCTCTGATGTCTAGCATGGCTTGTGGCTCATCTGTGTTAATGCCCACCTGAGCGGTGACCGCAACCGCTGATAATACGGCTAAAGAAAATAATAATTTCTTCATTTGTTTTATTTTTTTGGTTAATATTTTATTGATTTATTCTTTTCTTAATTAAATTTTTGCTGTTTTTTTTAAACTTTTTTTTCTTCTTCATTTAGAAAGAGCCCCAACCCGTGAGGCTCTTCTTTTTGAAGAAATTACTACTTTCACACAGGTGAAAATAGAAAAACCGCACAAGATTTTCTTGCACGGCTTTGCGGTTCGCTCCCGCGGGGAAGCAAAAATTATTATAAGTTACTGATAATGAGTTGTTTAGCTCATTATTTGTGTGTGTGTGTGTGTGTGTGTGTGTTTACACTTTATTTCGAAACTCACAAATTTCATTTGTTAAAATTTCGTTATTTTTTTGTTATTTTTTATTAAAACTTTTCCGTTGAGATTTTTCTCTTTTCTCAACCTACCCGCAAATGTATTTTACGTTTTTGAATTATGCAAATTTGTTTTTTTTTGGGGCTGGGGATTTTTTTTAAGGCTTTAGAAATTTTTGCAAAAAAAGGCTTAGATTATAAACCTAAGCCTATGATTTCTAAATAAATAAAGCGAATTTATGCATCTGCGAATTCTTTTCTTAGTTCTTTAGCTGCACCTACCATGGCTACTAAAGCAGCTTTGGTTTCTTGCCAATGTCTTGTTTTTAATCCACAATCAGGGTTTACCCACAATTGCTCTTTAGGAATTACAGCTTCAGCTTTTTTTATCAAATGTATCATCTCATCTTTTGAGGGGACTCTTGGTGAATGGATGTCATAAACCCCAGGTCCTATTTCATTTGGGTATTTAAAGTCTGCAAAAACGTCCAAAAGTTCCATTTGCGAACGAGAGCATTCAATCGTAATCACATCAGCATCCATATCAGCAATGGCCGCAATCATGTCATTAAATTCAGAATAGCACATATGCGTATGGATCTGCGTGCTGTCCTCTACCCCAGAAGCTGAAATTCTAAATGCCTTGATTGCCCAGTTTAAGTAATCAGCCCAGTTTTCTTTTTTCAACGGTAAGCCTTCACGCACGGCGGGTTCATCGATTTGAATCACTTTGATTCCTGCTTTTTCTAAATCTTTCACCTCATCTCTGATGGCTAAAGCAATTTGCGTACAGGTGAGCGATCGTGGCTGGTCATCTCTCACAAAAGACCATTGTAAAATCGTAACAGGCCCTGTGAGCATGCCCTTCACTGGCAGTTGACTCAGTGACTGAGCGTATTCGGACCAGCGTACAGTCATGGGTTTAGGTCTGTGGACATCTCCAAAGATAATCGGTGGCTTTACACAACGCGAACCGTAACTTTGCACCCAACCGAATTTAGTGAATACGAAGCCCGAAAGCTGTTCGCCAAAATATTCTACCATGTCATTTCTTTCAAACTCGCCATGAACCAAAACATCTATGCCCGCTTCTTCTTGAAATTCAATAGATTCCTGAATTTCTTTTTTCAGTAAATCTTCATATTCTGCAGTAGAAAGTTTCCCGCCCCTGTGTGCTGCACGCCAATTTCTCACTTCTTGCGTTTGCGGGAAAGAGCCTATGGTAGTTGTAGGGAACAGTGGCAAATTCAGAGCTTTATGCTGAATTTCTTGACGAATTGAGAAAGGATTGTTTCTTTGGTCATCTTTTTCTTGGATATTGGCTACACGTTCTTTCACAGCCGTTTTATGAATCAATTCAGATGATTTTCTGTTTTCTGCGGCTTGTTGGTTTTCTTGGCGTGCAAGATTAATTTCCGAAGAAGATTCCCCATCAGCAATTGATTTTAGCGTGCTGATTTCGGTCAATTTCTGCTTAGCGAAAGCCAGCCATTGTTTAATTTCTTTCGGCAAAACCTTTTCATTTTTTTCTAATTCTAAATTACAAGGGGAATGCAAAAGAGAACACGAGCTTGAAACCCATACACGCTCACGTCCTAATTTCTCCACAACTTTCTGAATCAAGGCTAGGGAGTTTTCAAAATTATTTTTCCAAATATTTCTCCCATCTACAATGCCTAGTGATAGGATCTTATCTTTTGGGTAATCTGCCAAAATGGCATCTAATTGCTCTGGCGAACGCACCAAATCAACGTGTAATGTATTAAATGGCAGTAATTTAACTAAGTCTAAATTTTGCTCAACAGAATCAAAATAGGTGGTGATGATGAATTTTAGCTCAGGGAAACTTTCAGCTAAATCAGTATAAACTTTTTGATACACATTTTTTGTTTTCTCATCTATATCTAAAGCTAAAAAAGGTTCATCAATTTGAATATATTCGGCTCCAGATTCAGCTAATTCACTCAAAATCTGCTTATAAACGATGAGTAAATTATCTGCTAAATCTAATTTATCAAAGCCTTCTTCTTTTTCTTTACCCAAAAGGAGATAAGTTACAAGACCTAAAAGGACAGGTTTTGTCTTGAAGCCATTTTCTTTAGCAAAATTAAATTCATGGAGAGCTTTATTACTTTTTAATTCAAACGATTGATTTTTAGTAAATTCGGGGACGATGTAGTGGTAATTAGTATCAAACCATTTCGTCATTTCCTGTGCGGTGATGTCAATTCCATTTTTTTGATAACCACGGGCTAAAGCAAAATAAAGTTCAAGATCAGACAAGTGCTTAATGGGCTTGAATCTCTCTGGGATTGCATTGATACTAAAAGAGAAATCAAGCACATGATCATACAAAGAAAAATCATTGGAAGGGATTAAGTCTAAATTTGCTTCTTTCTGAATTTTCCAATTATGCAAGCGAATTTCGTTTGCGACTTTGGTCAATTCTTCTTCATTGATTTTCCCCGCCCAGAAGTTTTCATTGGCTTTTTTGAGTTCTCTTTTTTCTCCGATTCTTGGATAGCCTAAAAGGTTTGTTTTCATAAGCTTAAATATTTCAATAGTTTGAAATTCGTTATTTGATGATTTTACTCTACAAAAATAACTTTATAGAATAATAATTCAATGTCATTTGATTAATTTGGCAAAAAATACTTTTTTTAATATTTAAAAAGAAGAATATTTTGTAATTTTGTCGTTAAATCATCGCTCAAAGAATAATATTTTGTGGAAAATTTAGACAAAAAGGATTTGCAACTGCTGAGATTGCTGCAAAAGGACGCGAAACTCACCGTTAAAGAATTGGCACAGGCGGTAAATTTATCTCCTTCTCCTGTTTTTGAAAGAGTGAAAAGATTGGAACAAGAGGGGTACATTAGGAAATATCGTGCGATTTTAAACGCTGAGAAATTGAATAAGGGATTTATTGTTTTTTGCCAAATTAAATTAAAACAGCATGAGCGTTCAGTCGGGAATGATTTTGTGAGGGACATTGAAGCTTTGGATGAAATTGTGGAATGCTACAATATCTCGGGAGATTTTGATTTTCTGCTAAAAGTGCAGGTGATGAATATGAAACATTACCAAGATTTTGTGTATAATAAACTGGGTTCGCTAAACTCCATCGGGGGAACGCACAGTACATTTGCAATGGCAGAAATCAAAAATACCTTTGGAATCCATTTTTAGGTTTAAGGTGAAGTTTGCCATGAAAGAATAAAGAGAAATAAGGAGTTTTTTTGCAAAAACGGTGATTGGGCGAGCGTTATATATTTTTTTTTAAGGCTTAAATTTTTTATTACAAAATCTTCTCTATCTTTTCAGTTGGGCGAGCGATGACGGCTTTGTTTTCATGAATCAAAATCGGTCTTTGAATCAGTTTTGGGTTTTCTGCCATGGCTTGTAAAATCTCATCTTCGGTCAAATTCTTTCCTTTGAATTCCTTTTTCCAAATTTCTTCATTGGTTCTCACTAGTTCCAGCGGAGATGTAAATCCTAATTTTCCTACAATATTTTTTAATTTTTCTGCTGATAGGCCTGTTTTCAAATATAAAATCGCTTCATGCGGAATTTGCTTGTTTTCTAAATACTGTTTTGCTTCTCTGCTCTTGCTACAGTGTGGGTTGTGGTAAATTTCAATCTTTTTTTCCATCATTTTTTTTTAAGGCTTAAAAAATTTTCGGTGGTAATGATGATTAATAATAAATAAATCTAAAAAATAAAATGCAGGCTTTAAAGAAGTCTTAAACCTGCATTTCTTTGAAGTCTTTTTTATTATTCTTCTTCAAAATCGTCTTCTTCGTAAGCTAAAATTTCTCCTTCGAAGAATTCATAAGCATCATCTAGTAAATCTTTCACTTGATTTTCTAGGTCTGCTTCCTCGTCGTCGATATCGTCAAACCATTCAATTTCATCAGTATTTACATTAACCAAAAATCTTGGAAATTCGGTATGTAATACAAATGCGTCTTCAAAATCTGAGTTATCTGCTAGTAAAAATTTAGGTAATTCCATAGTTTTAATTTTTTTATTGAGTAAAAATAAGCTTTATTTATGATTTTGCAATATAAATCGTCGACTTAATTGGTAAAAACGGAATAATAAAAATATGGCTGCAAATGTTAGCCCTAAGCCTAGCCCAATCCACATGCCAAATGCGCCCATTTCTTGCTTTACCGTTAGATAATAGCCCAGCGGCAAGGCTAAGCCGAAATAGGCTAAGAACGTGATGAATGCGGGGATATTCACATCTTCCATTCCGCGCAAAACTCCCATGCATACGACTTGAACTCCATCTGATAACTGAAATAATGCTGCTACAGACATTAGTCCTGCGGCGATTTGAATCACCTGATTATCATCTACATAAAATTTAGGTAGCTCGTAGCGAAAAGTCACAAAAGATAATCCACATAAAAACATGAATGCTACCACCATATAAATTGCGGACCAGCCAGCGCCTTTTAGTTCTGTGTAATTTTTTAAGCCTTTTTGGTTACCTACTCTTATGGTTGCTGCTACGCCCAATCCCGTGCAAATCATAAATGTGGTACTGGCTAAATTTAGAGCGATCTGATGTGCTGCTAACTGCTCTTTGCCTGCTAACCCGCAAATAAAAGAGGCTAAACCGAAGGCTGATACTTCAAAGAACATTTGTAATGCACTCGGCGCCCCGAGTTTAATCAGTTTTTTGATGATAAAATAGTGTAGTTTTTTTAACTTAACTTGCAATAAGTAAAAACGTGATTTTGTGTTGTACCACATCGCAAATAGCAGAGAAAAAATCATGATAATTCTAGAAAGTAATGTCCCATAAGCGGCTCCTTCTACTTCTAACCGTGGCATTCCCCAGTTTCCGTAAATCAGCATGTAGTTAAATACAATATTCATGAGGTTTGCAATAATTGTGGCTATGGCGACTGTCTTCGTTAGTGATAAACCTTCTGAAAGCTGACGTAAAGACTGGAATATGATGAGAGGTAGCATTGAATATGTGACAACGCGTAGGTAGGGCAAGGCTTGTTCTACGACTTCGGGTGGTTGCCCCATACTCCTCATAATCGGTGCTACAAAAAACATCACAAGCATGAGAAAAATTGTTAGCCCGATGTTTAAAAGCGAGCCATGCGTAAAAACCCGCACAACTCGTTGTGTATTCCCTCTAGCATCGGCTTGTGCTATGAGTGGTGACATCCCAAAGGTAAAGCCTAAGCACGTCACCATGAGAATAAAAAAGAGTGAGTTCCCTAAGGCTACAGCACCTAGTGCCGTAGTGCCTAGCTCAGGATTCTGAATTTCATCCCAAGTGGAACCCAGCCCGCCCACCATCACATTATCGGCTATATTTACCAATATTTGCCCTGCCTGCGAAAGCATTACTGGCCAGGCTAGATGGAAATTTTTTTTCAGATGTTCTTGAAGTGTCAAAAGAGAAAACTTATTTTACAAAATCTTCAACGTCTTGCTCTGTAATGGGATTGTTTCCCAAAATTACTAAACGTTCTACCACATTACGCAATTCTCTAATATTGCCAGTCCAATCTTTATTTTTCAGTTTTTCAATAGCTTTTTTATGAAAAGATTTGGGTGCTTTGCCTTGTCCTTCTGCAATTTTTTGGGCAAAATGTTCTATCAGCTCAGGGATATCTTCTTTTCGGTCGTTCAGTGCAGGGACAGGAATTAGAATAACTGCCAAGCGATGGTACAAGTCTTCTCTAAACTTCCCATTGGCTATTTCTTTCTTTAAATTTTTATTCGTAGCAGCTAAAACCCTCACATCTACTGAGATTTCTTTATCTCCGCCCACACGAGTAATTTTCTTTTCTTGCAACGCACGGAGCACTTTTGCTTGTGCCGAAAGGCTCATATCACCAATTTCATCAAGAAATAAAGTTCCTTTATTGGCTTGCTCAAATTTCCCTGCTTTATCTTTATGCGCCCCTGTGAAGCTTCCTTTCATATGGCCGAAAAGTTCACTTTCTATCAACTCTGCAGGTATAGCTGCACAATTCACTTCTACCATCGGCATTTTGTTTCGGTCACTTTTCTCATGAATATGGTGTGCGACTAGTTCTTTCCCAGTCCCATTGGGGCCAACGATGAGTACGCGCGCATCGGTTGCCGCAACCTTATCTACCATCTCTTGAATTTCCTGTAGATGCTGAGAGCTACCCACCATTTCATACTTATCGCTCACTTTTCTTTTCAAGGCTTTGTTTTCCTCTTGCAAAGATTTATTTTGGGTAATTAAGTTTTTCCTATCTAAAGCGTGACGCACGCTATTGAGCAAGCGATTTAAGTCTGGTGGCTTCTGAATGTAGTCGTAAGCTCCTTTCTTTATGCACTCTACAGCTGTTTCGATGTCTCCGTGCCCAGAAATCATGATGAACGTAAGATCTGGATTGATATTTAAACCTAGTTCTAAAACTTCTAAACCATCTTTTACTGGCATTTTGATATCACAAAGCACCAAATCATAGTTTATTTCTTTGATTTTTTCGAGAGCGATTCCTCCATTTTCAGCTTCATCAATCTCCCATTTTTTGTTCTCATCTTTTAGAATATTGGCTAAAACATTTCGGATAGCCTGTTCGTCTTCTATGATTAATATTTTCATGATATTATTTAGCATGCACCCAAAGTTAATGAAACTTATAATTTCAAAAAAAATTTAAAAGGCATATTAAAATTAAACCTATCTGATTTTATTTTTTAATCAATTAAAAACTAAAACCTTAGCAGGTAATTTCTATATACCTTTTTTTATTTTTTTTTAAGGCTTAAAATTTTTTATAAATCCCTTATAGCATTTAAATTAAAGCCCTGATTTTTTCTTCTAGATAAAATCCTCTATTTTCCCTTTCCCTTCTCTTATGATTTCATAGTTACCATCGCCTTGGCTTAGGTCTACCACGCTACTGGCCTCTAGCCCACCAGTGCCGCTATCTATAATGATATCGACTAAATTATCATATTTTCTACGGATGAGTTCTGGGTCGCTATAATATTCTTTATCTTCTTCGTCTGCCACTAGAGATGTTGATGCTATCGGGCTACCCAATGCTTCTACTATTGCATGAGAAACTTTGTGATCGGGGACTCGAATTCCAACGGTTTCTCTTTTTTTGTAATAGCTGGGTAATGAATTATTTGCATTCATCAGAAATGTAAACGGCCCTGGCAGAGCTCTTTTTAGCAATCTGAATGTTGTGTTGTCTATCGGCCGTGTGAAAGTTGACAAGTGACTCAAATCATTGCAAACGATTGAAAACTGAGATTGTTCTAATTTCAGCCCCTTTAGCCTAGCTAATTTTTCCATGGCTTCTGCATTAAAAATATCACAACCTAAACCGTAAACCGTGTCTGTAGGGTAGATGATAACTGCTCCTTTTTTCAATGCGTCAACCACTTGCTCTATAGCTCTATTGTGGGGATTTTCTGGATGAATTTTTAATACTTTTGCCATAATAAATTGTTTTTAATATGAACTTAAAGTTAATAAATTGTTTCGTATCTACCCGAACAATATGCAAATTATAATAGATTTTTTTAAGCCTTTAAAAATTCTTTAAGAAAATTTCTAAAGGCTTAAAAAAGTTAGTCCTTTGAGTCCATTCGGTAAGATTCTGTTTAAATTTTACTTTGCACTATTCTCATTATTTTTCCCATCAATTCCTCTTGCGATACGTTGCTATTGTCTATTTCTATCGCATCATCGCATTTTACCAAAGGTGAATTTTCTCGCCCAGAATCCAGCTCATCTCGCTCAATGAGATTCGCCTTCACTTCTTCTAGTGTTGTTTTACTTTTGTCTTCCATTTCATTGAATCGGCGTTGCGCACGCACTTGGGCATCGGCTGTGATGAAGAGTTTCAAATCTGCTTGCGGGAAGACAACTGAACCAATGTCTCGCCCATCCATCACGATATTATGATTCCATGCCAATTGGCGTTGCTGCTCGACTAGAAAAGAGCGAATTTCGGGGATTTTAGCTACGTAACTCACTAAATTTGTGACAGAAATGCTTCTGATTTCATTTTCTACATTTTGACCGTTGAGGTATATTTCATTTTGATTTTCACTCTCATTGTAGCGGAATGTGATTTGGATTTCATCCAAATGATTTACGATTTGTAAGGCATTCTCTTTATCATTTTCACTAATGATGTTTTCTTGTATTCCGTATAAAGTTACGGCACGGTACATCGCTCCAGTGTCCACATGCAGAAAGTTTAATTCTCTAGCAATCGCTTTGGCAATTGTACTCTTCCCAGTAGATGAGAATCCGTCAATCGCGATTATTTTTCCTTTCTCCATGTTCCTAGTTTTTTGAGCTTTGACTTCACTGTTGAAAAAATTGAACTAGATTTTTTGATTCCGATTTCATCTATATACGTCTTTGAACTTTCTCCCACCTCGGGGTCTCGGTAAACTCCTTGCCGAATGTTTTCATCAAGCATAAGCAATTCTTCTTCTTTATCTTCAAATAATTTATTCAGTACTGCATTTTTATGCCTCAAGACGTAATCTTTGTTCCATTGAGCATATTTATTGGGCCTAATTTTATAATTATTCTCCAAACCGTATACGTAAGTAAACGTTGCGCCAAATAGTAGAATCAATGTGGTGTAGTTAATCCAAATCATGATGAAAATGATGATACTTGCCGTGCCAAATCCCGAGCTGGGGTCTGCTACAGAAAAATAATAGCTGAGCAAATATTTCCCTAAGTTGAATAGTAGTGTAGTGACTAAACCTCCTATCCACACCATTTTCCATGGGATTTCGACATCTGGCAAAAACTTGTAAACCAAGGAGAAAAGCACACAAATAACGACAAAACTCAGTACAATATCTCCGATATTGAGCAAAAGTGTCCATTCTCCACCGATGTAAAATTCTAGTGAATCCTTGAAGCTAGAAAGCACCGAAGAGCTAATCACCGTGATGAGTAACAAAAGAGTGATAATCAAAATTAGCATCATCCCGTTGAGCCTGACTGTGATTAAATGTAAAATGCCACTATTGGGTTTCACCTCAACATTCCACTGATGATTAAGCGTCTGCTGAATTTGGAAGAATAAAGTTGTCGCACTAAAGATTAATGTTCCGATACCGATGACCTGAACGTACCACTCCGAATATGGGTCTAGGTAAGCATTTTGAATTAAATTCTCTATAAATTCTGCTGACTTTAGCCCCATCATATTTTGAATCTTCTCTACTACTTGACCTTGCATTGCTTTCTCGCCGTAGAATTGCCCCAACGTCCAGATAATCATGATTAAAAGTCCTGGTAGAGATAATATTGCATAATAAGAAATGATAGCACTTTGCCTGAAGGGGTCATTCTCAAACCAAACAAGAAAAGTTCTTCTTATAACTTCCCAGCATTTAAGTAGAAATTGTTTCATTATTCGTTTTTTCTCTTCAATTTTTATTTAAGGCTTAAAAAATTTTATTCCTTTTCTTCTTTAAATTCCAGCGAAATAGAGTTAACACAATAGCGCAAACCTGTCGCGGTAGGCCCATCGGTAAAGACGTGCCCTAGATGCGAACCACAATTTCCACACAGAATTTCCATACGCATCATTCCGTGAGATTTATCCAAGCGTTCTACAATTTTGCCTTTTGCTATCGATTTATCAAAACTCGGCCAGCCGCAGTGTGACTCAAATTTACTATCACTCCCAAAAAGTTCTTCACCACAAGCCTTACAGGTATAGATGCCTTCTTCAAAATGAAGATTAAACTTCCCCGAGTGCGGACGTTCTGTCCCTGCTTCTCGCAATACATAGTATTCTTCTTCGCTCAATTGCTTTCTCCATTCTGTTTCTGATTTCTGAACCTGATAGGTTGGCTGTTCTTTCACTTTCAATATGTTTTCTGACTCTTTTTCTTGAGAATTACAAGATATAAATATTAAAGTTAGAAATAAAAAGAAATATCTCATCCTAATGTACTTTTAAATTTGAATAATACTGAAAAGCGGCTTCAATTACCTCTTTCTCGGCGGCAATAGATTGAGAATCACATTCCCCAATCTTATCTAAAAGCATAAATTGAATTTCACCGTTTTCATTCTTTTTATCTTGTAACAGATAATTTTTAATTTCCGCATACGTTGGTAAATTTCGTTTGGGGAAAAATTTTAATAAGCCTTTAGAAATTTCTTCCAATTCTTCACTACTCAATTTATTTTTCTCGGCTGAGATATAAGCTTCTAAAATCAAACCTATCGCCACCGCTTCGCCATGTAAAAGCTCTTCTTCCCCGTTGATTAAGTGATTTAAATAAGCATCTATATTTTGATTGAGAAAATAAGTTTCTATGGCATGCCCCAGCGTGTGCCCAGCGTTTAGAATTTTTCTCAACCCCTTCTCTTTGGGGTCTTCAGCCACCACTTTTCTTTTTATTTCCACTGAAGATTGAATGTACGGGGCTACGTTATCAGGTGTTAAACTTTTTAATGCCACCAAATTCTGCCAATGTTTTTTATCTCGAATTAAGCCATGCTTGAGCATTTCGGCAAAACCTGAGTTTAATTGGTTTTGAGGTAAAGTTTCAAGAAATTCTGGCGAAATCAGAACCATCTCTGGCAAACTAAACGTCCCAATTTGATTTTTTAAGCCTTTAAAATCAATGCCTGTCTTCCCGCCTACAGAGGCATCGGCCATTGCCAGCAAGCTGGTCGGGATATTAATGAATGTAATACCTCGCTTAAACGTAGAAGCTGCAAAACCACCCAAATCAGTCACCACTCCGCCGCCGAGATTGATTAGCAAAGAATTTCGGTCTAAATTCAAATCCAACATTCCGCCCCAGACGTCAGCCACGTTGCCTATCTGCTTTGCAGACTCACCTGCAGGAATTTCTAAAAATGTAGCCGCATCTAAATCTTTGCACCGCTCTAGAACTAGTGGCAAACAATGAATTTGCGTATTTTCATCAACCAAAAAAGTGATTTTCCCCTTATAATCTTTAATAAAATCATTGAGAGTCGTAAAAATATCTTCAAAATATATGAATGATTGTTTCATAAAAAGTTCTTAGCCCTAATTTCAATTTTTTTAGATGAATTCTTTCAATTTACAAATCTATCGGGATGAAAAGCAAAATGCAAACTAAAATTTTAAAAATCAAAAACTTGAAACAAAATGTATAAGAATATTTCTAAATTTCAAACAAGTTCTTCATCACAAATTTAAAATAATCTCAACAAATCAATCATAAAATTTTCTTTACAATATGGAATTTCTATTGATAATAATTTAACTTTGTGTAACTATGATGATGATTTATGAAAATTTTTGAAAATACTAAAATTGCTTTTCAGAGTAAGAATAATTACGAATTGAGACGTGCCCATCTTTTGTTTGAAGCGGTAAATATACCTGCTTTGGTTAATTTCAGCGAATGGGTTCTACCCTTTGCTAAGCATATCCCAGGGGTGAAGACTTTAATCAAGAAAAGTATTTTCGCACATTTCTGCGGCGGCGAAACACGAAAGGAATCACTGGAAACAGTAGAAAAACTTCATGAAAAAAAGATAGGTAGTATTTTAGATTATTCCATCGAGGGAAAGGAAGAAGAAAGTGCGTATGATAATTGTTTTCAAGAAATTAATGAAATTATTTTTCTTGCAAAAGACAATCCTGCTATTCCTTTTGTAGTTTTCAAACCGACGGGCTATGGGAGTATTCACGTTTATGAAAAAGTTGGTTTGAAAGAAAAATTAACTGAAAAAGAACAAATCGCTTGGGAAAACATTCAAAAAAGATACTTCGAAACCTGCAAAAATGCGTATGAAAATGATGTTTTATTAATGATTGACGCTGAAGAAAGCTGGATGCAAGATGCGGTAGACGAGCTGGTGACAGAGATGATGAAAATCTTTAACCGAGAGAGGTGCATCATCATCAACACACTACAAATGTACCGCCATGACCGTTTGGAGTTTTTGAAAAATCAATACGAAGAAGCTGAGAGAGAGAATTACTTTTTAGGCTATAAAGTCGTACGTGGTGCCTATATGGAAAAAGAACGTGAACGTGCGCTAGAGAAAGGTTATCCTTCCCCTATACAGCCAGATAAACAATCGACTGACAATGACTACAACGCTGCAATAGATTTCATTTTTCATCACCAAGATAGGATTTTGCTCTTCGCTGGTACGCACAACGAGCTAAGCTGCTTCCAACTAAAAGAAAAATTAGAGAAATCTGAAAATCCAAAAACGCAACAAGTTTGGTTTGGGCAACTTTTGGGAATGAGTGATAACATTAGCTACGTATTGGCTGATTTGAATTTTCATGTAGCTAAATATGTTCCGTACGGGCCAGTAAATGATGTGCTGCCTTACTTGATTCGGCGAGCTAAAGAAAATACTTCGGTTGCGGGGCAATCAGGCAGAGAATTAATACTGATAGAAAAGGAATTGAAGAGAAGAAAACAGGAAAACCCCTAGAGAATTTCAGTTAAAGTTATAGTTTTTACAAAAATTCGCGATCTCTCAATAAGTTTATGCTCTAAAGAAACTTAAACAGGTTAAAAAATAAATCCCGTTTAAATAAATACATTACGGGTATTTCAAAAAAATAATATCAATATGGGTCTACATCAAAGTCAATTTTTACTGAACGAAAGGCTTTGATTTGCATCAATTGCTGATAAGCTTCATTCAGCAGAAGTTTCACCTTTTTGGGCGACTGCTGATTGTGGATTTTTAGTAAGATATGGAATCTGTATTCATTATTGAGGCGCGAAATGTATGGTGCTTCCGGCCCAAGTAAACATTGGGAGCTAAATTTACCCTGCAGCATTTGTTTAAAATAATGTGCTGCTTTTTGCACTTTTTCTTCTTTTTTGTGCCGAAATCGAATTTCGATCAAGCGTACAAATGGAGGGTAAAGAAAATTTTGACGCTCGGCTAAAATTTGCTCAGCCATAGCATTATAATCCATTTCCGTAGCCATTTTCAAAATAGGATGATGAGCCTCAAAAGCTTGAATTTGTACTAAACCTCGCTGATTTCTTCGCCCTGCACGGCCTGCTACTTGAACAATTCTTTGGAAAGCTCTTTCGTGTGCACGAAAGTCAGGGAAATTCAATAAATTATCGGCTCGGATTATTCCAACTAAATTCACATATTCGAAATCTAAACCTTTGCTCACCATTTGCGTGCCAATCAGCAAATTAATTTCTTTTCGCTCAAATGCCTCAATCAACTTCTCGTAGGCAAACTTTTTACGCATACTATCTACATCCATACGAGCAATCTTCTGCTCAGGGAAAATGCTTAAAGCTTCCTTTTCAATTTGTTCTGTCCCCACGCCTTTCGTTTCCAATTCCACACTTTTGCATTGGTAGCAATGTTGGGGTTTAGCTTGTTTATGCCCACAGTAGTGACATTTCAATTCCAGCGAAATATTGTGTAACGTCAGAGCCACATCACAATTGGGGCAATAGGGAGTAAAACCACAACTAAGACATTCAATGACTGGAGCATAGCCACGGCGGTTCTGAAAAAGGATTACCTGTTTATCTGCTTCAAAACTATTTTTCATGGCAAGAATCAAAGCTTTAGAAAACTGCCCCGTCATTTCTTTTCGGTGAAAAGCTTTGCGTAAATCAATAATTTCCATTTTAGGTGGCTGCACGTTTCCAAACCTTACATTTAAGGAAACGTAACCGATTTTCCCCTGCTTGGCGGCATGATAAACCTCTAGGCTTGGTGTTGCAGAACCCAAAAGTAAATTTGCTTTGTTCTTAGAGGCCAAAACACGAGCAACGTCACGAGCGTGATAAAATGGTGTTATATCCTTTTGTTTTAGTGCAGATTCGTGCTCTTCATCTACGATAATAAGCCCTAAATGCTGAAGAGGCAAAAAAAGTGCTGAGCGAGGCCCAATGATTATTTTATATTTATTTTCTAAGGTTTCATTCCAAATTTCAACTCGCTGATTTTGATTCATTTTAGAATGATATACCCCGACTAATTCACCGAATTTCTTTTGAATCCGCTGTGTGAGTTGTGTTGTCAAACCAATTTCAGGTAATAGGAAAAGGGTTGTTTGATTTTTCTGGAGCATTTGCTCGATGAGCTTAAAGTAAATTTCAGTTTTGCCCGATGAAGTTACGCCGTGAAGTAAAACGGTGTCAAAATTTTTAAAGCCTTTTAAAATTCCATCAAAAGCCTGCTGTTGCTCGGGTGAAAGCTTCTCAATGCTTTCAATATTTTCTTCATAAAGTTGATTTCGCCGCGTTTGGTCTTCAAAGATGGAGATAAGTCCTTTTTTCTCCATACTGCGCAGTGTGGCATGACTTCCCCCATAATCTTTGATGAAATTGGCCGCTTTCACAGGATTTTTTTCACTAGCTTTCAGCTGTATGAGTTGCAAGAAAAGCTCCCGTTGCTTGGGCGATCTGTCGAGCAATTCAAAAGCTTCTTTAGAATCTTCACTGTTTAAATCAATATTTATCTTAATATAATTTTCAATTTTGGGCGTATACTTTTCAATTAATTTTTCATCCAAGCGAACTTGCCGAGCATCTAGGAGCTCCTTGAGTACTTTTAATACATTTTTTTGATGAATTAATTTTGATACCTCATCTACAGAAACAATATTTTTATTTTTTAAGGCTTGTAAAATTTCTTGCGCTTCGGCACTTAATTCCGCATCCTCGAGCAATTCATTTTCAATCCAACGAATGTACGTATCGCTTTCTAGCTTCAAAGCCGTGGGGTACACATTTTTATACACTTCGCCCAGTGAACACATATAGTAACTTGCCATCCATTCCCAAAGCTCAATCTGTTGAGGCAGAAGGCTCGGCGTATCTTCTAAAATGGCATCGATGGGTTTTGTTTTGTAAGTTTCTGGCTCGTTGGTGTGGAAGGAATGAATAATCCCTGTGTAAATTTTTCGCTGCCCAAAGGGTACGGAAACGCGTTGCCCAATCTGTAGGTAGTCTTGCCAATCGCTGGGGATTCTGTATGTGAAAGTCCCTGGCAAGGGTAAGGGGAGAATGATTTCGGCAAAAAGTTTTGGTTGCATAGCGATGAATGGTTGAAATTTTTTAAGCCTTAGAAAATTTTGTTCAAAAAAAATCTGTTTTTTAAAGTTTTAAACAAATTTACCAAATAATAACGACTATTAATTGAAATCTATAAAGGTTAAAATGAAACATCTTTCTGGCGTTAAGCTATCGTGTTTAGACGTGATTTATGTTCTATTTGAGTAATCCCTTTGGCATGTATTTTGTTTTTTTTGGAAGAGAAAATAGATTAAACCTATGATATTGAATAAAATAACACCCATCGCTTTGACATTAATGATGACCAGCTGTACGGTTACACCTTTAGCAAATAATTCTAATGAGAATGATGATCAACGCATTGTGGTGTCTACAGATAAAAGTGAATGGAATGGGAGCTTTAAAAATGATTTAGAAAAGGCTTTGAAAAATAAACTGGGTTTATTGAATGAAAAAACGAATGTAAATAACTTTACACACATGACTACTGAACGCAAAAGTGTGGATGGTGAAGCATGGGTTTTCATGAATTTCTATACCCAAGATGATAAGATGTATCGTACCAGGATTGAAGCCAATAAAATAAAAAATGATGAAATCCTAAAGCTTCAGAACTTGAAGTCAGCAACTTTGATTGGAGTTATCCCGATAAAAAATCGTACGAATGAATATTTTTTTCAAGCTTTTGAAAATTTGAAATTTTAATAATGAGTACTCGTAATCATCAAACTCTGGTTACTGCATCACTTTATTACTTTCTTTTATACCGTCAATCTCAATTACCTTTTACCGATTATTAAAAACTTATCTCAAAATTTTTTAAGGCTAAAAAAAAATTTCACTTCAATTTCTTGAAGTGAAATTTTTGTTCTTATTATCAAAAATTTATCTTTCACTCATTGGGAGGTAATCACGTGTAGTGGCTCCAGTATAGATTTGCCTTGGGCGTCCAATTGGCTGATCGGTCTGACGCATTTCTTTCCATTGAGCAATCCAGCCTGGTAATCTGCCTAGAGCAAACATTACAGTGAACATTTCTTTTGGTATCCCCAAAGCTCTATAAATAATACCAGAATAGAAATCAACATTAGGGTATAATTTTCTTTCAATAAAATACTCATCTTTCAATGCTACTTCTTCCAAGCCTAGTGCTATATCTAAAACTTCATCATCTATTCCTAATTGTTCTAAAACGTCATCTGCTGCTTTTTTGATGATTTTAGCACGAGGATCCATATTTTTATAAACACGGTGACCAAAGCCCATTAATCTAAATTCATCATCTTTATCCTTCGCTTTATCAACCCATTTTTGGAGACGACCGCCCCCTGTTTTTATGGTCTCAAGCATTTCAATAACGGCCTGATTTGCACCACCGTGGCGAGCTCCCCATAAAGCACTAATTCCTGCAGAAATTGAAGTGAATAAACCTGCATGAGATGAGCCTACTAACCTAACGGTCGATGCAGAACAATTTTGCTCATGGTCTGCATGTAAGATTAAAAGTTTATCAATCGCATCTACAATCACTGGATTGACTTTAAAATCTTTTTTCTGATTGGAGAACATCAGTTGACAAAAATTCTCTACATAGCCTAAACTTGGGTCACTTTCTGATATTGGCAACTCTTTACTTAATCTATAGGTCCAAGCTGAGAGAATAGGGAATTTTGCTAATAATCTTGTTACTGCATGAAACATGTCTGCAGCATGTGCCACGTCAACTACCTTCGGATTGAATGCAGTGAGAGAGCCCGTTAAAGAAGCTAGAACCCCCATGGGGTGGGCAGTACTGGGGAATCCATTTAAAATTTTCCTAACTCTATCATTTACAAAGCTATAATCTTTTAAACTTGCTTTGAATTTTTCTAATTCTACCTCTGTTGGCAACTCGCCGTATAATAATAGATATTGTACTTCTACAAAACTTGACTTCTCAGCCAATTGTTCTATAGGATAGCCTCTATACATAAGCTTTCCTTGCTCTCCATCTAGATAAGTGATTTTGCTTAAAGTACTTCCAGTATTTTTATAGCCTGGGTCTAAGGTTATTAAACCACTATCCAAACGCAAGGAAGAAATATCAATCCCTTTATCTCCCATCGTACCTTCGATAACAGGGTATTCATATTCTTTCCCTTGATAAATTATTTTAACTGTTTCTGACATAAATTTAAAATTGATTTTTTATAACCTCCTAAAGGTATAAAAATTAATCATTTTGAAAACTATGCTTTTATTTTAAAAGCTGAAATTCCTGGGAATTTTGCCATTCCGCCTAGCATTTCTTCAATTCTCAACAATTGATTGTATTTTGCCATACGATCTGAGCGAGAAGCTGAGCCAGTTTTTATTTGTCCTGTATTCAAAGCCACTGCTAGATCTGCAATGGTAGAATCCTCTGTTTCGCCAGACCTGTGTGACATAACAGCGGTATAGCCAGCATTTTTAGCCATTTCCACAGCATCTATTGTTTCAGTTAAAGTTCCAATTTGATTTACTTTGATTAAGATTGAGTTCCCAACATTTTGTTCTATACCTTTTGATAGTCTCTCTACGTTAGTCACAAATAAATCATCACCAACCAATTGGACTTTATCACCAATTTTTTCAGTCAATAATTTCCATCCATTCCAATCATTTTCATCCATTCCATCTTCAATTGAAATAATAGGATATTTCTCACAAAGCTCAGCTAGATATTCCACCTGCTCTTCTGATGTACGGATAGCCGCATTCTCCCCTTCAAACAATTGATAATTGTACTTTCCATCTTTATAAAACTCTGAAGAAGCACAGTCTAAAGCTATTTTAATTTCTTCCCCAAAATTATATCCTGCATTTTCTACTGCTTTTTTAATAGTATCAAGAGCATCTTCAGTACCTTCAAAAGTTGGAGCAAATCCACCTTCATCACCTACTGCTGTAGACAATTTTCTCTCATGCAATACTTTTTTTAAATGATGGAAAATTTCCACCCCTTTTTTTAAGGCTTCAGAAAATGTAACCGCCTTTACTGGCATTATCATAAATTCTTGGAATGCAATAGGTGCATCTGAGTGAGAACCTCCATTGATTATATTCATCATCGGTACAGGTAATGTAGCAGCGTTAACTCCACCGACATAGCGATATAATGGAATTTCTAATTCTGCCGCTGCTGCCTTTGCTACTGCAAGAGAAACACCTAAAATGGCATTTGCTCCTAATTTACTCTTATTTGGAGTTCCATCAAGTTCTATCATTAGATGGTCTATCCAAGTTTGCTCAAATACAGATTCACCAATAAGCTCTGGTGCTATTTTTTCATTGACATTCTCAACCGCTTGAAGAACACCTTTCCCCATAAAGTCTTTTTCGCCGTCTCTCAACTCAACAGCTTCGTGCTCACCTGTTGAAGCTCCTGAAGGAACTGCAGCGCGACCAATAATTCCATTTTCAGTAATTACATCTACTTCAATTGTAGGGTTTCCTCTCGAATCTAAAATTTGTCTTGCATGAATTGCAGAAATAAAACTCATAATGATTATTTTTAATTATCTCCCCCAAATTTACAAAATCAAACAATTTCTAAGCGAGTTAAAAATAAAAAAAAAGGTGAGAAACCTCACCTTTTCTATATTATTTTGCTATAAAAAATTATTCCTCAGAAGAATCAGATTTTTTAGTACCTCTAGATCTTCTACTTCTTCTTGTCTTCTTGGTTGAATCTTCATTCAAATACAATTCATTGTAATCAACTAATTCAATCAACGCTGTCTCGGCACCATCGCCCAAACGAAATCCTGTTTTGATTATTCTCGTATACCCCCCTGGTCTATCAGCAATTTTTGGAGCAACGGAACGGAACAATTCGCTTAAAGCTTCTTTCTGTTGTAAATATTTGAAAACAATACGTCTTGAATGAGTTGTATCATTTTTTGCTTTAGTAAGCAAAGGTTCTACATAACGCTGAAGAGCTTTAGCTTTAGCTACCGTCGTATTAATTCTTTTATGCTCAATTAGACTACAAGCCATATTAGATAACATAGCATCTCTGTGTCCTTTTTTTCTACTTAAATGATTTATTTTTTTACCGTGTCTCATTTTTCTAATCTAAATCCAATTTATACTTGCTAACATCCATTCCGAAAGAAAGATCTTTTCTATCAACCAATTCTTCTAATTCTGTCAAAGATTTTTTTCCAAAATTTCTAAATTTCATCAAATCTGCTTTAGAATAACTTACTAGCTCTCCTAACGTATCTACTTCTGCTGCCTTTAGACAATTAAGCGCTCTCACAGACAAATCTAAATCCACCAGTTTAGTTTTCAATAACTGGCGCATATGAAGAGCTTCCTCATCATAAGCTTCTGTAGCTGAAACCTCTTCAGTCTCCAATGTGATTCTCTCATCACTAAATAACATAAAATGATGAATTAATATTTTAGCGGCTTCTGTTAATGCATCTTTAGGGCTAATAGAACCATCAGTTTCTATATCTAAAATTAATTTTTCATAATCAGTTTTTTGTTCAACCCTATAATTTTCTATCAAATACTTAACATTTTTAATAGGGGTATAGATTGAATCAATTTTAATAGTTCCGATAGGTAAATCTTCTACATCAAGAAGGTTCTCTTCTGCTGAAATATACCCTCTCCCTTTATTAACTGTTAGAGTGAAATTTAATTCTACATTTTTGTCCATGTGGCAAATAACCAAATCAGGATTTAAAATTTGAAACCCAGAGATAAATTTAGATAAATCTCCTGCGGTCAATTTTGTTTTACCTGAAATGCTACAATTGATAGTTTCTTCATCGTTTTTCTCAATCTGATGTTTTAGACGAACTTTCTTTAAATTTAATATAATTTCTGTAACATCTTCAACAACACCAGCTATGGTAGAAAATTCATGATCAACACCTTCAATTTTGATAGAGGTAAAAGCATAACCTTCTAAAGAAGACAATAAAACCCGACGCAAAGCGTTTCCGACAGTTAATCCATAGCCAGGTTCCAAAGGTCGAAATTCAAATTGACCAGACTTATCATCTGCTTCAATAAGAACGACTTTATCGGGTTTAATAAAATTTAATATAGCCATATAATTATTATTATAAGTTATTTTGAATAAAGCTCAACAATAAGTTGCTCTTTAATATCTTCTGGAATTTGAATCCTTTCAGGAACAGTTTGATAAGTTCCTTCTTTCACTTCATCATTCCACAATAACCACTCATATTCTTTTCTTTGTTTTATTGAATCTTCAATTACAGATAGTGTTTTAGATTTTTGACGAACACCTACTACATCTCCAGGCTTCAATCTATAAGAAGGAATATTTACAATTTCTCCGTTTACTGTAATATGTTTATGAGAAACTAGTTGTCTTGCTCCTGCACGAGTAGGGCTCACTCCTAATCTGTAAACTACATTATCTAAACGTGATTCACACAATTGAAGTAACACTTCACCTGTAATTCCTTTAGATTTAGCAGCTTCTTTAAACATATTAGAAAACTGTCTTTCTAATATACCATATGTAAATTTAGCCTTTTGCTTTTCTGCTAACTGTATAGCATATTCAGATTTTTTACCTCTTCTTCTATTGGGACCGTGTTGTCCTGGAGGATATTTTTTCTTTTCGAAAGATTTATCATCACCAAAAATAGGTTGTCCAAACTTTCTAGCGATTTTTGTTTTTGGTCCTGTATATCTAGCCATTGATTAAAATATTTTATTAAACTCTACGTCTTTTTGGTGGTCTACATCCGTTATGTGGAAGAGGTGTTACATCGATAATTTCAGAAACCTCAATCCCTGCATTGTGAATAGATCTTATCGCAGATTCCCTACCTGTGCCTGGTCCTTTCACAAACACCTTTACTCTTCTTAATCCTGCATCATAAGCAACTTGAGCACAATCTTCCGCCGCTACTTGGGCTGCATAAGGTGTATTTTTTTTAGAACCTCTGAATCCCATTTTTCCTGCAGAAGACCAAGAAATAACTTCTCCTTTACTATTAGTTAAAGAAATTATAACATTATTAAAAGAAGCTTGAACGTGAGCTTGACCATTAGCTTCAACCTTAACATTACGTTTTTTAGCTTTAGCTTTAGAGCCTTTTCCTTTTCCTTGATTTTGTTGTTTTTTAGCCATCTTTCAATATTACTTAGTTGCTTTTTTCTTATTTGCGACAGTTTTTCTCTTACCTTTTCTTGTTCTTGAATTATTTTTGGTACGTTGACCTCTTAAAGGTAATCCAAGCCTATGTCTAATTCCTCTCTGACTTCCAATATCCATCAAACGCTTAATGTTCATTTGGTTTTCAGATCGTAACTCTCCCTCTACTTTATAATTTTCACCTAAAGTCTGACGTATAGAGTTAATTTCATCATCATTCCACTCTGAAACTAATTTATTTTCGTCTACATTTACTTTAGACAAAATTTTCTGTGCAGTACTTTTACCGATACCATAAATATAAGTTAATCCAATAACTCCTCTTTTGTTTTTAGGTAAATCTATTCCAGCAATTCTAGCCATAATTATCCTTGTCTTTGTTTAAATTTTGGGTTCTTTTTATTAATTACATAAAGTCTTCCCTTTCTTCGCACGATTTTGCAATCTGCACTTCTTTTTTTAATAGATGCTCTAACTTTCATAAAAAAAATTTAATACTCCGGTCACTAAGACCTCCTTTTTACTTTTAATATCTATAGGTTATTCTTCCCTTTGTTAAATCGTATGGAGACATTTCTAATTTCACTTTATCTCCAGGCAATAATTTGATATAATGCATTCGCATTTTACCAGAAATATGTGCAGTAACAACGTGACTATTTTCTAATTCCACTCGAAACATTGCATTAGATAAAGCCTCAATTATTGTTCCGTCTTGTTCTATATGTTTTTGTTTTGCCATAGCTCTATAATTATCGCATTATTTATGCCATCCTCTTATTAATTCTATCTGTTTGCATCATCCCATCATAATGATGATTTAAAAGATATGTATTAATTTGCTGGATAGTATCTAATGTTACTCCTACTAAAATAATTAATGACGTCCCCCCAAAGAATAAAGCCATGGATGAAGATACTCCAAACAAATGAACTACAGCGGGTAAAATTGCCAATAAAGCCAAAAATATAGATCCAGGCAACGTGATTTTTGATAAAATATCGTCTAAGAAATTAGCTGTTTCCATTCCAGGTTTTACTCTCGGTATAATTCCTTCATTTCTTCTTAAATCCTCAGCCATTTGATTAACTGGTATGGTAACCGCTGTATAAAAAAATGTAAATATGATAATTAAAATTCCAAAAACAACGCAATAAGTAAAACTAAACGGATTACTTAAATCTTGGAAAAATCTAGGGATATTACCTTCATTATAAATTGCATTAGCTAACACACCAGGTAAAAACATAATTGCTTGTGCAAAAATGATTGGCATAACCCCTGCTGCATTTACTTTTAATGGTATATATTGTCTAACAGTGTTAGTAAAGGTTTTCATATAATTGCTTCTCCCTCCTTGTGCTCTACCTACATATTGAACAGGAACCTGTCTTACTGCTTGCACCAAAATGACACTTACTAATATAACAGCTAAAAAAGCTATAATTTCAAATAAAATAAAGATACCACTTTGTAACTGCACTTCAGAAACAAAAGATCTAGGCAAATCGGCCATAATTCCAACCATAATTAGCAAAGAAATACCATTACCTATTCCTCTGTCTGTGATTTTTTCACCTAACCACATTGCAAACATTGTCCCCGTAACTAAAATTATGGTTGATGGAAACCAAAACCAAAAGCTATTTGGAGAAATAATATAGGCTGCACTAATACTCGGATCTGAATAAGGTAAAAAGAAATTTGTTACAGATGTAAGATACGCTGGAGCTTGAACTAGGCAAATAGCGATTGTAAGCCAACGTGTTATTTGTGTTATTTTTTTTCTTCCACTCTCCCCCTCTTTTTGAAGTTTTTGCAAATAAGGTAATGCTAATCCCATTAATTGTACTACAATACTGGCAGAAATATAAGGCATAATCCCTAATGCTAAAATAGAAGCTCTACTAAAACCTCCACCTGTAAAAGCATTTAAAATATCTAAAAACCCATTCCCCCCAGAACTATTCCCCTTAGCATTTAATATATCAGTATTAATGGCACTTAAATCTATTCCAGGTAACGGAATATAAGAGCCAAAGCGATAAACTAACAATATACCAAGTGTAAAAAGAATTTTATTTCTCAATTCTTCTATACTCCAAATATTCTTAAGGGTTTGAATAAAACCTTTCATTAAAATTATTTTATATTAGCTGAACCTCCAGATTTTTCTATAACCTCTTTTGCTGACTTAGTAAAAGCATCAACAGTTATATTAACCGTAGATTTCAACTCGCCTCTTCCAAGGATTTTAATCAAATCATTTTTTGAAGCAAAACCAGCATTAACTATATCTTCTTTAGAAATATCCGTTGAAAAACGCTTTTCATCAATAAGTTTTTGAATAGTATCTAGATTTAAGGTTTTATAAACCTTTCTATTTCTACTATTAAAACCAAACTTTGGAACTCTTCTTTGTAAAGGCATCTGTCCCCCTTCAAATCCGATTTTCTTGCTATATCCAGATCTTGATTTAGCTCCTTTATGCCCACGTCCAGAAGTTCCAGCGTTTCCACTACCTTCACCTCTACCTTTTCTATATTTATTCTTAGTTGACCCTAAAGCAGGTCTTAAATTACTTAATTCCATTGTTAGTTATCTTCTGAAATTTCAATCAAATGTTTTACTTTATTAATCATTCCTCTAATAACAGGAGTATTCTCATGTTCAATTTCGTGATTAATTTTCTTAAGTCCCAAAGACTCTAAAACCAATTTTTGATTTTTAGGTCTTTTAATTGAACTTTTTATTTGTTTTATTCTAATTTTTGCCATAAGTTAGACTATTAACCATTAAATACTTTAGAAACAGGAATCCCTCTCAAACGAGAGATTTCACTTGCACTACGTAAACTTAATAAAGCTTTCATAGTAGCCTTTACAACATTATGAGGGTTCGACGAGCCTTTAGATTTGGATAACACATCATGAATACCAACACTTTCCAACACCGCACGAACAGCTCCTCCCGCTATCAAACCTGTACCATTTGATGCTGGACGAATAAAAATCTGAGCTCCTCCGTAACGGCTTTCTTGCTCATGAGGTATCGTATTCCCTTCTAATGGAATTCTAACTAAATTCTTTTTAGCATCTTCTATTGCCTTTTGGATTGAAGTAGCAACATCCTTAGATTTTCCAAGTCCATAGCCCACCACTCCATTCTCATCACCGACTACGACAATAGCAGAGAAACCAAATGCACGCCCCCCTTTTGTTACTTTTGTTACTCTTTGAATACCAACTAAACGATCTTTTAAATCAAGACCTCCAGGTTTAACTTTTTCTATATTTCTGAATCCTAACATATTAAAATTTTAATCCACCTTCTCTAGCTCCTTCAGCTAAAGATTTAATTCTACCATGATATAAAAAACCATTACGATCGAAAACAACTTTTTCTATCCCAGCTCCTTTAGCTTTATTTGCAACTAAATTACCAACTAACTTACTTACCTCAATTTTTGGTTTATTGGTTGTATCGATTGATTTATCCCTTGAACTAGCTGAAACAAGAGTAACACCTTTTGTATCATCTATTATCTGAGCGTATATTTCTTTATTCGATCTAAACACAGATAGTCTTGGAATATCTGAAGTACCAAAAATATTTTTCCGTACTCTTCGTTTGATTTTAACTCTATTTTCTTTTCTATTAAATGCCATAATTAAGAATAATTTTTATGCAGATTTACCAGCTTTTCTTCTAATTTGTTCTCCAACAAACTTAACTCCTTTTCCTTTATACGGCTCAGGTTTTCTAAAGCTACGTATTTTAGCCGCAACCATACCTAAAAGTTGCTTATCATGAGAAGATAATTTTATAATTGGATTTTTCCCTTTTTCATTAACAGTTTCAACTTTAATCTCTTCTGGTAGTTCTATCACTATATTATGAGAAAAACCTAATGCTAAGTCGAGTTTTTGACCTTGATTCGAAGCTCTATAACCTACACCTACTAATTCCAATTCTTTGGTAAAACCAGTGTTAATCCCTGTAATCATGTTTTGTATAAGAGCTCTGTACAAACCATGTAAAGCTTTGCTTTCTTTGGTGTCATCAGGTCGAATAACATTTAATTCATTATCCTCTATTTTTAATTCAAAACCTTCTTTTAAAGTTTCAGATAACTCAAATTTATTCCCCTTAATTGTTACCTCATTATTACTAAAGCTAACATTTATTCCTTCTGGTACATTGATTGTTGCTAAACCTATTCTAGACATTCTAAAAATTTTAATATAAATAGCAGAGTACTTCTCCGCCTACATTTTGTTTTCTTGCTTCTTTATCAGTCATAACTCCGTGGGATGTAGAAATAATTGCTATTCCTAGTCCGTTTAATACTCTAGGCAGTTCTGCTGAAGAGCTATACTTCCTCAATCCTGGCTTCGATACTCTTTTAATTTTACGAATAGCTGGTGTATTGTCACGCTTATCATATTTCAAAGCAATCTTTATAGAGCCCTGATGACCTACATCTTCAAATTTATAGTTTAGAATATAACCTTGTTCATATAAAATTTTGGTTATATCTTTTCTAATATTAGATGCTGGGACTTCTACTAATTTATGTCCTGCCATCAAAGCATTGCGTAAGCGTGTTAAATAATCTGAAATTGGATCTGTCATTTTTTTAAATATTTTATTACCAACTGGCTTTTTTTACACCTGGAATTAAACCTTTGTTTGCCATCTCTCTAAAAGTAACACGAGATAAACCAAATTGTCTCATATAACCTCTTGGTCGACCTGTAATTTTACATCTGTTATGTAACCTTACTGGAGAAGCATTTTTAGGTAATTTTTGCAAAGCTTCGTAGTCACCAGCTTCTTTTAAAGTCTTTCTTTTATCAGCATATTTATCAACCAGCTTTTCTCTTTTGCGCTCACGCGCTTTCATACTTTCTTTTGCCATTATTAACTATTTTTTTTAAAAGGTAAACCAAATTTTTCTAATAAAGATTTGGCTTCTTTATCTGTATTAGCAGAAGTTACGAAAGTAATATCCATCCCTTGAATTTTTTTCACTTTATCGATATTAATTTCTGGAAATATAATTTGTTCTGTAATACCTAAGTTATAATTTCCCCTTCCATCAAATCCATTGGGACTTATACCATTAAAATCCCTAACTCGAGGCAATGCAGTTGTAATTAACCTATCTAAAAATTCATACATCTTAATCCCTCTTAAAGTAACCTTGACGCCTATAGGCATTCCTTTTCTCAACTTAAAAGTAGCAACGTCTTTTTTAGATAAAGTAACCACAGCTTTTTGTCCACTGATTTTTGTCAACTCATCAACAGAATACTCAATGATCTTTTTATCTGCAACCGCATCTCCCAAACCTTGGCTAATTACAATTTTTTGCAATTTTGGAACTCCCATGATTGAGGAGTAACCATATTCTTCTTTCAAAGAATATACGATCGTATCTTTGTATGATTGTAGTCTTCTTGGCGTATAATTCCTCATTATAATTTAGCTTAAAGTTTTATTTGTTGTTTTAGTAAACCTTACCTTTTTATCATTTTCTATCCGATAACCAATTTTTGAAGGCTTATTATTTTGATCTAATATAGCAATATTTGAAATATGAATAGAAGACTCAAATTCTTTAATTCCTCCCTGAGGATTTTGAGCTGAAGGTTTAGTGTGTTTTTTCACCATATTTACTCCTCCGACTACAGCTCTATTATTTTTTCTATCAACAGAAAGAACTTCCCCAGTCTTGCCTTTATCTTTACCCGCAAGAACAATTACGCTATCTCCACTTTTGATTTTAGTTTTTCCGCTATGCATTGTATAAATTTTAAAGTACTTCTGGAGCTAATGAAACTATTTTCATGTATTGTTTATCACGTAACTCACGTGCAACAGGTCCAAATACACGAGTGCCTTTCATTTCTCCATTGTTATCAATTAAAACACAAGCATTATCATCAAATCTAATATAACTACCATCCTTGCGTCTTACTTCTTTTTTAGTTCTAACGACTACGGCTTTAGAAACCTGTCCTTTTTTTACATTCCCATTTGGTGTAGCTTCTTTAATAGAAATTACAATTCTATCACCAAGAGAAGCATATCGTCTTCCTGTTCCACCTAAAACTCTAATGACTAAAGCTTCGCGAGCGCCCGTATTGTCTGCTACTTTTAATCTTGATTCTTGTTGTACCATTATTTTGCTCTTTCTAAAATTTCAACTAATCTCCAACGTTTATCTTTACTCAAAGGTCGAGTTTCCATTATTCTAACAGTATCACCCTCATTACACTCATTATTTTCATCATGAGCTTTATAAGTTTTTGTTTTCAAAACAAATTTACCATACATAGGATGCTTTTGCCTTTTGGTTTCAGAAACAACAATGGTTTTGTCCATTTTATTACTTTTCACCAAGCCTATACGTTCTTTTCTAAGTTTTCTTTCCATTCTAATATTAGATAAATAATTTACTTACTTTGGCTTAATAAAGTATTCACACGAGCTATGTCTCTTCTCAATGTCCTTAATTGCAAAGGATTTTCAAGCTGAGATATTTTATGATTTAATTTCAATCGAAAATATTTATCTGTTAGTTCATTTTTCTTAGAAATCAATTCCTCTTTATTTAAATTCTGAATTTCTGTAAATTTCATAACTTTAAGTTTATTAATCTTGATAATCTCTTGCTACAACAAATTTACATTTTACAGGTAATTTTTGAGCGGCCAAACGCAATGCTTCCTCTGCTGTTTCTCTAGGAATACCTCCTATTTCAAATAAAATTCTACCTGATCTCACTGGAGCAACCCAATATTCTGGTGCACCTTTACCTTTTCCCATACGTACCTCTTGAGGCTTTTTAGTTATTGGTTTATCTGGAAAAATTTTAATCCAAATACTCCCTTCTCTCTTCATATGTCTAGTAGCTGCAATACGAGCAGCTTCAATTTGTCGAGCTGTAATCCATTTAGCTTCTAAGGCTTTAATGCCAAACGTACCAAAGGCTAATTGTGTCCCTCGATGGTCAACACCTTTTTTAACGTTTTTAAACTGTTTTCTATGCTTTGTTCTTTTAGGTTGTAACATAATAATGATTAAAATTTAAGGGTGTCTTCTACCTCCTTTTCTTTCACGTCGTTTACCTCCGCTTTTCTTATTTTTTTTCAAACCAACTAGGGGAGATAATTCTCTCTTTCCATAAACCTCACCTCTCATAATCCATACTTTAATCCCAAGTCTACCATAGGTTGTATGAGCTTCAGAAATGTGATAATCGATATCTGCCCTAAAAGTAGATAAAGGAATTCTCCCTTCTTTATAAGTTTCTGAACGAGCCATTTCTGCTCCATTTAATCTACCAGAAACTTGAATTTTTATACCTTCAGCATTCATACGCATTGCAGCAGCTATTGCCATTTTAACAGCTCTTCTATATGAAATTCTATTCTCTATCTGTCTTGCAATACTATCTGCTACTAAAGTCGCATCTAGTTCAGGTCTTTTAATTTCAAAAATATTAATCTGAATATCTTTGCCTGTTAATTTTTTAAGCTCTTCTTTTAACTTATCCACCTCTGTACCTCCTTTACCTATGATAATACCAGGGCGAGAAGTTGTAATTGTAATAGTGATAAGCTTTAAAGTTCTTTCTATATAAATGTTTGATATACTTGCTTTTTGCAAACGAGCACCTAAATATTTACGAATTTTAGCATCCTCAGCAATCTTATCCCCATAATCATTTCCTCCATACCAGTTAGAATCCCAACCACGGATAATTCCTAATCTATTTCCTATTGGATTTGTCTTCTGTCCCATAATAATTAATTCTCCTGTGTTTTTGAACCTAATATTAGTGTTACGTGGTTAGATCTTTTTCTAATCCTATGAGCCCTTCCTTGAGGAGCTGGTCTCAAACGCTTTAATTGTCTAGCACTATCTACGTAAATTTCTTTCACAAATAAATCAGCTTCTTCTATATCAGCACCTTCATTCTTCATTTGCCAGTTAGCTAAAGCACTTAGTAATAATTTTTCCAAAGGCAAAGAAGCATGTTGTTTAGAAAATCTGAGCAAATACAACGCTTTATTCACACGCTCTCCTCTAATAATATCAGCAACTAGTCTCATCTTTCTAGGTGAGCTCGGGTAATTATTTAATTTAGCAAAAGCTATATTTTTTTTACTTTCTTTAAGCGTCTGTGCGCTTTCGTGTTTTCTGTTCCCCATTACTAAAATTATTTTTTACCTTTGTTTTTAGCATTTCCGCCATGACCTCTAAATGTACGAGTTGGTGAAAACTCGCCAAGTTTATGACCTACCATATTTTCAGTAATATATACTGGAATAAACTGTCTTCCATTATGAACAGCTATCGTTTGCCCTACAAAATCGGGAGAAATCATAGATGCTCTAGACCAAGTTTTAATTACCGATTTCTTTCCACTTGCAATGTTGTTTTGCACTTTTTTATCTAGCTTATAAAATATATAAGGACCTTTTTTTAACGAACGTGCCATATCTTATTTCTTTCTTCTTTGAATTATATATTTATTTGAAGCCTTTTTCTTCTTACGGGTTTTGTAACCTTTAGCTGGAATACCATTTTTATTTCTAGGAATCCCCCCTGTAGCTCTACCTTCACCTCCACCCATGGGATGATCAACTGGATTCATAACCATAGATCTTGTTCTTGGCCTGCGACCTTTCCATCTAGAACGCCCAGCCTTTCCTGAAACTTCTAATTGATGATCTGAATTTGAAACAGCCCCAATCGTAGCCATACACTCTACAAGAATCAAGCGAATCTCTCCTGATGGCATTTTTAACGTGGCAAATCTCCCTTCCTTAGCAATGAGCTGGGCATATGAACCAGCACTTCTAGCTAAAATAGCACCCTGCCCCGGTCTCAATTCTATGCAAGATATAATAGTACCTAATGGCATGTTTTTAATCTTACTAGCATTACCAACATCCACAGACACGTCGTCACCACTAGATATTTTCTGTCCAACACTCAATCCATTTTGAGCTATAACATACCTCCTTTCTCCATCCTCGTATTCAACCAAAGCCAAGAAAGCAGTTCGATTAGGATCATATTCTATTGAAATAACTTCCGCTACCCCCTCTTTGTTTCTTTTAAAATCGACAACTCTATATTTTTGCTTATGACCACCTCCTATAAATCGCATGGTCATACGCCCTGAGTTATTTCTACCTCCAGACTTACTCTTCCCTTTCGTTAACGACTTCTCTGGTGCTTTTTTTGAGAGACCATCAAAATTATTAACAATTCTAAATCGCTGCGCTGGCGTAATAGCTTTTAATTTTCTAACAGACATACCTTAATTATTAAATGTTACTATATAAATCTATCACATCTCCATCAGCAACTTGAACAACAGCCTTTTTCAACTTATTTGTTTTACCAACCTGCAAACCAGTTTTCGTATACTTAGACTTATATTTAGGAGCATAAATCATAGTCTTAACATCCAAGACATTAACACCATACAATTCTTCAACAGCTCGTTTAATCTCCAATTTATTAGCCGTAGGCTTCACATAAAAAGCATACCTATTATTAAATTCTGAATCATTGGTAGCCTTTTCAGTAATCACGGGTTTTAAAATAACACTCATACCTGCCTACTTTTTTAAATTATTCTCTATTTTCTCCACGGAATGTTCAAATAAATAAACTTCAGAAGCATTGATTATGTCATAACTATTTAATTCTGAATAATTTACAACCTTAACATTCTGTAAATTTCGGGAGGACAAATATACAAAATTATTTGATTCTCCCAACACAAAAAGACATTTTTTATTTTCAGCTCCAAAATTTGATAGAAATTCAACAAATTTCTTAGTTTTAATTTCATCAAATTTCAGTTCTTCAACAACTTTTAAAGCATTTGATTTCATCTTGGCGCTTAAAGCTGATTTTTTAGCAACTCTCTTCTGCGCTTTATTTAATTTAAAGCTATAATTTCTAGGTCTTGGCCCAAAAACTCGACCACCTCCTTTAAATAAAGGATTCTTAATATCTCCAGCTCTTGCTGTTCCTGTTCCTTTTTGTCTTTTTATTTTTCGCGTACTACCTGCTATTTCTGCACGTTCTTTCGCTTTATGTGTTCCTTGTCTTTTATTAGCTAGATGCTGTTTAATTTCAAGATAAACAGTATGCATGCTTGGATCTATTCCAAAGACACTATCGTCTAGAGTAATTTTCCTACTCGTCTCTTTACCTTTAATGTCAAAAATTGCTATTTCCATCTTCTTAAAACTACATATGAATTTTTAGGTCCTGGGACAGCACCCTTTACTATAATTAAATTCTTCTCTTTATCTATTTTCATCACCAAAAGGTTTTGAATAGTAGATTTTTTACCTCCTGTTCTACCAGCCATTCTCATTCCTTTGAATACTCTTGAAGGATCTGAACCTGCACCAATTGAACCTGGAGCTCTCAAACGATTATGCTGACCATGTGTAGATTGTCCAACTCCTCCAAAGCCATGTCTTTTCACAACACCTTGAAAGCCTTTTCCTTTAGAGATACCTGTCACATCTACATACTCACCTTCACTAAACAAATCTACTTTAATCTCTTGTCCCAATTCAAGATCACTAACAAAGTCACCATAAAATTCTACCAGTTTATGTTTTGGGGTAGTACCTGCCTTTTTGAAATGCCCTATAGCAGCATTTCCTGCATTTTTCTCTTTCTTGTCATCGAAACCTAATTGAACAGCTTGGTAGCCATCATTTTCAATGGTTCTGACTTGCGTAACTACACATGGCCCAGCTTGTATAATTGTGCAAGGGATATTTTTCCCTTCCTCATTATATAAACTTGTCATGGCAATTTTTTTTCCAATAATTCCTGACATTATATTTTTTTATTAGATAAAATTGTAGAGTAAAACATTCTTTTACTCTACAATGTATTATTTTAATATTTATTATACTTTAATTTCTACTTCTACTCCACTTGGTAATTCTAACTTCATAAGCGCATCTACAGTCTTAGAAGAAGAGCTATAAATGTCTAAAAGTCTTTTATGTGCATTTAATTCAAATTGCTCTCTTGCTTTTTTATTTACATGTGGAGATCTAAGAACTGTAAATATCTTTTTATTCGTAGGTAAAGGAATTGGTCCATTTACCACTGCTCCTGTTGTCTTTACAGTTTTTACAATCTTTTCAGCTGATTTATCAACTAAATTATGATCGTATGACTTTAATTTAATTCTTATCTTTTGACTCATTTTTTTTAATCTTCGTTTGAACCGTTGGCTTTCGCAATCACATCATCAGCTACGTTTTGAGGCGCTGCTTCATATTTTTCAAACTCCATTGTAGAAGTCGCTCTACCTGAAGATAATGTTCTTAATGAAGTAACATAACCAAACATTTCTGATAAAGGAACAGTTGCTTTAATTACTTTTGCATTATTTCTATCACTCATTCCAGATGGAACGCCTCTTCTTCTATTCAAATCACCAACAATATCCCCCATATTCTCCTCAGGAGTTAAAATTTCTAATTTCATAATAGGTTCCATAATTGCAGGTTTCGCTTTCTTAGCTGCCGCTTTAAACCCTAACTTTGCGGCTAGTTCAAATGAAAGCTGATCAGAATCTACTGGATGGAACGACCCATCTTTTAATGTAACTTTCATAGAATCTACTTCGTAACCAGCTAAAGGTCCATTCTTCATGGCTTCTTTAAAACCTTTTTCAACTGAAGGAATATATTCCTTTGGAATATTACCTCCTTTAATTTCATTGATAAACTGAAGCCCTTCTTTTCCTTCATCAGCAGGACCTATTTCAAAAACAATATCAGCAAATTTACCACGTCCACCTGTTTGTTTTTTATAAATCTCTCTGTGGTCCACTGTACCTAAAATCGCTTCTTTATACTCAACTTGTGGTTGACCTTGATTTACTTCAACTTTAAACTCTCTCTTCAATCGATCAACAATGATATCTAAGTGAAGTTCACCCATACCAGAAATCACTGTCTGACTTGATTTCTCATCTGTTCTCACTTGGAAAGTTGGATCTTCTTCAGCTAATTTAGCTAATGCCATACCTAGCTTGTCAATATCAGCTTTTGATTTAGGTTCCACAGCGATACCAATTACAGGATCTGGGAACTCCATACTTTCTAAAATGATTGGAGCATCTTCAGAAGACAATGTATCTCCAGTCTTAATATCTTTAAATCCAACAGCTGCACCAATATCACCTGCTTCAATGTAATCTAAAGGTTCTTGCTTATTAGAGTGCATTTGATAAATTCTAGAAATTCTTTCTTTATTACCAGACCTGTTATTTAGCACATAAGATCCTGCATCTAAATGCCCTGAATAAGCTCTAAAGAACGCTAATCTTCCCACAAATGGATCTGTAGCAATTTTAAAAGCTAAAGCTGAAAAAGGTTCCTCTGCAGAAGGCTTTCTTTTTACTATATCCCCTGTATCAGGATTAGTTCCCTCAACGGCTTCAATATCAAGTGGCGATGGTAAATATCTACAAACACAATCCAACATAAATTGAACTCCTTTATTTTTGAAAGAAGAACCGCAAACCATTGGAATGATAGCCATATCTAACGTAGCTTCACGTAAAGCTTTATGAATTTCATCTTCTGTGATAGAGGATTCATCTTCAAAGAATTTCTCTAAAAGACTTTCATCATACTCTGCTACTGCTTCAATCAGCCTACCTCTTAACTCACGGGCCTTTTCTTTTAAATCATCAGGAATATCAATTTCATCAAAAGTAGCCCCTTGAGTTTCATCATGCCAAACAATAGCTCGATTTTTAACTAAATCAACCACGCCTTTAAAATCCTCTTCATCTCCAATATTCAAAACAATTGGAACCGCATTTGAACCTAACATTTCACGAACTTGGGTGCAAACATTTAAAAAATCTGCTCCTTGGCGATCCATCTTATTCACAAATCCCAATCTCGGAACGCTATAATTGTCTGCTAACCTCCAGTTTGTTTCTGACTGAGGCTCCACGCCATCTACCGCACTAAACAAGAACACCAATCCATCTAATACTCTCAAAGAACGATTCACCTCTACAGTGAAATCAACGTGCCCTGGGGTATCAATTATATTGAAATGATAATCTCTTGCTTCTGCTGTCGGCTTTCCGTTTTCCTTAGGGAAAACCCATGTACAAGTAGTAGCCGCAGAAGTAATAGTAATACCCCTTTCTGCTTCTTGCTCCATCCAATCCATAGTAGAAGCCCCATCATGAACTTCTCCAATTTTATGAGTTCTACCTGTATAAAACAAAATTCTTTCGGTAGTAGTTGTTTTACCCGCATCTATATGCGCAGCTATTCCTATATTTCTTGTGAACTTTAAATCTCTAGCCATAATATTCTTAGAATCTAAAATGTGAAAATGCTTTATTCGCCTCAGCCATTCGGTGAGTTTCAGTCTTTTTCTTAACAGCTGCCCCTTCTTCTTTAGCTGCTGCTAAAATTTCTGCAGCTAACTTCTGAGCCATTGATTTCTCGTTTCTAGAACGAGAATACTTAATCAACCACTTCATTGCCATAGAAATTTTTCTATCAGGGCGAATCTGCATTGGAATTTGAAATGTAGCTCCACCGACTCTACGCGATCTCACCTCCACATGTGGCATAACATTCGTTAGCGCATCTTTCCAAACCTCTAAAGCTGATTTTTCATCATCTTCTTTCCTTTGCTCAACAATATCTATTGCATCATAAAAAACCTTAAATGCAGTACTTTTTTTACCATCCAACATTAAATTATTAACAAAACGTGTAACTAACGTATCATTAAATTTAGGATCAGGCAATAAATGACGCTTTTTTGCTTTTGTCTTTCTCATTTCTTCAACAGAATTTTATTATTTTTTAGGTCGTTTAGCTCCATATTTACTTCTTCTCTGCAAACGTCCATTTACTCCAGCGGTATCTAAAGCTCCACGAACAATATGATAACGCACACCAGGCAAATCTTTTACCCTTCCTCCTCTCACCAATACTATCGAGTGCTCTTGAAGATTATGCCCTTCTCCCCCAATATATGCATTCACCTCTTTCCCATTCGTTAAGCGCACACGTGCAACTTTACGCATAGCAGAATTTGGTTTTTTGGGTGTAGTCGTATACACACGCGTGCACACGCCACGTTTTTGAGGACATCCCTCCAAAGCAGCCGATTTACTCTTCTTAGTGAGTTTATTTCTACCTTTTCTAACTAATTGTTGTATTGTTGGCATATAATAATATATTCAATTTTTTTCCAAAAAACACTTTTTATGTTTTTAAGGAGTGCAAAGGTAAGTGTTTTATTATAATTTACAAATAGTTAGCCAATAAATTCTATATCTTTTTTTTAAAGCCTTTTAATTTCTTCTTCTATACATTATTATTTAAGCCTTAAAAAATTAAAATAAATCTGACATTGTGTCAGTAATTCATTATATTTGCAACTTAAAGTTTTTGAATGTTAACGGAGAATAAAATTATTTTAGAAGAAAAACAAGGGGAGGTTTTGCAACGCAATAATGATGGAGACAAAAAGCTTTTCTTAGAAAGTTACGGTTGCCAAATGAATTTTTCTGACTCAGAAATTGTGGCTTCAATTTTAGAGAAAGAAGGATACTATACCACAACTTCTTTTGAGGAAGCTGATTTAATACTTTTAAATACTTGCTCTATTCGTGAAAAAGCTGAACAAACTGTGCGAAATCGATTGAGCCAATTCAATCAGGTAAAGGCTAAAAATCCTGCTCTGATGATTGGTGTTTTAGGTTGCATGGCCGAACGGCTAAAAGATAAGTTTTTGGAAGAAGAACACCTAATTGATTTAGTCGTAGGGCCTGACGCTTATAGAGATTTACCCCATTTATTGGAAAAAATAGAAGGCGGTAAATCGGCTGTAAACGTTATTCTAAGTAAAGATGAGACTTATGCAGATTTGAATCCAGTGAGATTAGGTGGGAATGGGGTTACTGCCTTTGTCTCTATCACTAGAGGTTGTGATAATATGTGTACGTTTTGTGTAGTTCCTTTCACTCGAGGGAGAGAAAGAAGTAGAGATCCTCATTCCATTATCAATGAATGTAAAGATTTACAACAAAAAGGTTATAAAGAAATCACACTGCTGGGGCAAAATGTAGATAGTTACTTATGGTATGGCGGAGGCTTGAAAAAAGATTTTAAAAGTGCCTCAGCAATGCAACAGGCTTCAGCTATTCATTTTTCACAACTGCTTGAAATGGTTGCACTTGCCGTCCCAGATATTAGAATTCGCTTTTCTACCAGCAATCCGCAAGACATGACGACTGATGTATTACACACCATGGCTAAATATGATAACATCTGCAAGTATATTCATTTGCCTGTGCAGAGCGGTAGCACTAGTGTTTTGGCAAGAATGAATCGTAAGCATACTCGAGAAGAATACATTGAATTAATCGACAATGTACGGAAAATTGTACCTGAATGTGCTATTTCACATGATATGATTACGGGCTTCTGCGACGAAACAGAGGAAGAGCATCAAGAAACTCTCTCTCTGATGGAATACGTAAAATATGACTTTGGGTATATGTTTGCTTATTCTGACCGCCCAGGAACTCCTGCACATAAAAAATTAGAAGACAATGTGCCTGAAGAAATCAAAAAAAGACGTCTGCAAGAAATCATTCAGCTACAGCAAAAACATTCTAAAGAACGAATGCAAGCTCAGCTAAATAAAATACATGAAGTTTTAATTGAAGGTGACTCCAAAAAAAGCAATTCTGATTGGTATGGAAGAAATAGCCAAAATGCTGTAGTTGTTTTCCCTAAAACAGGTGAAGAAAAAATAGGTGACCTTGTTTTGGTTTATGCTTCAGATTGCACATCTGCTACATTACTAGGAAATAAAATTTAAAATTTATGAAAATTTACAGCTTTTCCCTGTCTCTCTTTATTTTATTGAGCTCTTGTACCGAAGGGGAGTTAATCGGCTCAAAGTACAATGAAGTCAAAAAAATAGACTCCGTTAAATTTATTCCTTTCGTTCCTACGGATGGCATTCAATCGCCACAAAATTCCATTTCTTCTGATTCTACTCACAAGAAAAAAACAGATTCCTCCGTTAACACATCAACAGGCGTCAGACTATTAAATAAATTCATTTACACAAAATAATTTAAATGACAGATCAGTTTCAGTCCGTTAAGCAAAAATTCGGAATCATCGGGAACAACACGCAGCTCAACCGAGCGATTGAACGAGCAATCAATGTTGCACCAACAGAAATCTCTGTTTTAATCACTGGTGAAAGCGGTGTTGGGAAAGAATTTTTCCCGAAAATCATTCATTCTTTAAGCCTTCGAAAACACAATAATTATATCGCCGTGAATTGTGGTGCCATACCAGAGGGAACGATTGATTCTGAATTATTCGGGCACGAGAAAGGTGCTTTTACTGGTGCTACACAAACTCGAAAGGGTTATTTTGAAGTAGCTGACCAAGGGACGATTTTTTTAGACGAAGTAGGTGAATTACCATTACACACGCAGGTTCGTTTACTTCGGGTCTTAGAAACTGGAGAATTCATGAAAGTTGGGTCTTCTGAAACACAAAAAACAGATGTAAGAATCGTTGCAGCAACTAACGTAAATGTTTTGGAAGCTGTGAAAAAAGGAAAATTTCGGGAAGATTTATACTACCGTCTCAATACCGTAGAAATTCAAATTCCTGCATTGCGGGAGAGAAAAGATGACATCCCAATATTATTTAGAAAATTTGCTTCTGATTTTGCTTATAAATATCAAAGACCCGTGATTCATCTTAATAATGAAGCCTTAAATATCATCTCAAACTATGCTTGGCCAGGAAACGTAAGGCAGTTAAGAAATTTTGCAGAAGAAGTTTCTGTGGTAGAAACAAAAACAGAATTAGATGCTGACGAAATTTCTAAATTTCTACCAACACACTCTCTGATTCCTATTCACAGTAACGCCACAACGCCAAAACAGGAGTTTGATTTTGCCAACGAACGAGATTTGATGTACCAAGTTCTTTTTGACATGAAAAAAGATTTGAATGATTTAAGAAAATTAACTTTAGAAATCATTCAAAACAATAAGGGAGACATTCTCAAAAACAACCCAGAATTGGTGCAGCGTATTTTTAGTAACGTGACACCTCCACCTAACCCTGATTCTCTCATTCATTACGAACCAAATCCCACAGAATCTTACTCACAATATAATGATATAGAAGATTTCGAATATGAAGACATTCAAGAAAATCGAAATTTATCTTTAGAAGATAACGAGATTAATTTAATCGAAAAAGCCTTGCAAAAACATGATGGCCGAAGAAAAGATACGGCCGAAGAATTAGGGATTTCTGAGAGAACTTTATACCGAAAAATAAAGCAGTATGATTTGTAAATATTTTTTTAAGGCTTTAAAAATTTTTCCATTTTTGTTGTTTTGGAGTTGCTACACCTTCACTGGCTCTTCACTTGATGAGCGATACCAAACTGTAAACATTATGATGTTTCCCAATTATGCTCCTTTGCAAAACCCTAAATTGAGCCAACAATTTACAGAAGATTTAAAACTGAGATTTGACCAGCGTACAAGAATGAGCTTGACTAACACTGATGAAGCAAACATTATCATTTCTGGTGAAATCACCAATTATAACGTCACGCCAGTCAACATCGTCTCAGGCGATCGGGCAGCCAAAAACCGACTAACCATTACCATAAAAGTAGATTACATTAATAATGTAGAAGAAGATAAAGGCTTTACCAAATCTTACTCTCAATACGAAGATTTTGAAGCCAATCAAAGCCTTGACATGGTGGAAGATGAAATGGTACAAGAAATTAATCAAAAATTGATTGATTTGATTTATAACGATATAGTAGCAGATTGGTAATGAAAATTTTAAGGCTTTTAAAAAATCCATTGGATTTAAAAGAAACTGACTTTGCTGTGATAGAAGAGCACATAGCGCTTCACCCCTACTTCCAAGCGCTTTATCTCTTGAAGTGTAGATTATTGAAAGAAAATAAAAATACTCACTTCCAAAAAACACTGCACAAAGCTGCTACCTATACAACTCAACGAGGAATTTTATATAATTACCTTCATCATCAAGTCCCAAAGAAAAAACTCTCTATTGAAAATCCTACGGAAATTCCTGCAGAAGAAATAGCAGAGCAAAAATCCAAAGAAAAGCATGAAAATTTAACAGCTGATAAAAAATTCACCGCCTCTCATTCCTTTAGCGATTGGCTAAAAGTGGCAGAGAATGCTCGTAAGGGAGAATCAGAAATAATAACATTCGGTGAGCCAAAAACATATTTTGCTGAAGATTCTATAGAAAATCAACCATACAATCACAAGTCTAAAATCATTGAAGCTTTTTTACAAAAAAATCCAAAAATCAGTCCTGCTAAAGAATATAAGCCCAACCCTCTGCAAATAGAGAAAGAACCTGATTATAAGGACTTAATGACGGAAACTTTAGCCAAAATCTACGTTGAACAAAGTAAATTTAATAAAGCTATACAAGCATATAAAATTTTAGGTTTGAAATATCCAGAAAAAAGTGGTTACTTTGCAGACCAAATTAAAAAAATTAAAGCCTTTAAAAATAATTAAATGGGAACATTCATATTTTTAATGATTGCAATCATTGCAGTTTGTGTACTTTTAGTCCTTGTTATTTTATCACAAAATCCCAAGGGAGGTGGTTTATCTTCAACTTTTGGTGGCGGTGGTAGCCAAATGTTTGGTGTACAAAGAACTAATGACTTTCTAGATAAAGCCACTTGGACTCTATCTTCCATTATTTGTGCTCTAGTAATCTTAGCAACAGTCATGGTGCCAAGAGAGGAGGCAAACGCCACACCAATACCAGCTACGCCCCCAACCCCAGAGCAGACTGAGACAACACAAGCTCCTACTACAGATGCAACACCACAAGATGCCCCTGCAGCTGATTTTCAACCGAGTTTACCAGAATCTAATTAAATCTATATTTCTTTTTCAAAAGATTTTATAATTTTAGGGTCAGCCAAATGAGCTGACCTTTTTTTATTGAATAACTTATGCGTAAATCTCTCATTCTTTTCATTTTTTTATTTTTTTCAGCAATTCATGCACAAGAATATTGGCAAGCAATCGCAGCTCATTCTAATAAAAATCAACCCCTTTTACAATTAAATTTATCAGCATTTCATCAAGCCCTAGAAAAAGGAGAAGTTTACATCCCAGTAGAAAACGAATTCAGCCATTACAAAATCACAGAAACATCTAATTTTGAAGATAAATTAGCTGAAAAATACCCCAAGATCAAAGCTTATGAAGGCTATGACATTCAGCATCCCGAACATAAAATTTTCATCAGTTCTTCGCCACAAAAAATTTCAGCCAGTTTGGTGAAAAATGGGAAAATTTTAAGCCTTAAAAAAAATAAAAATGGTCTTTATTCTGAAGAAATTTTAAGCCTTGAAAAAAAATTCACTTGCCTGACAGCGAATGCTCATTTTCCGCATCAACTTCAGGCTTCTGCCGCGGCCAATGACCAGAAATTGAGAACGTATCGTATCGCTATTTCTGCCAACGGCGAATACACACAATATTTTGGCGGCACTAAAGAAAAGGCTTTAGAAGCTATAAATCAAACACTTACCAATATCAATGCTCTCTACCAGACTGAGCTCTCCGTTCGTTTCATTTTGGTGAACAATAATGACAAAATCATTTTTACCAAACCTGAATCTGACCCCTACAGCGATGCGTCTACTGGGTCTAAGGGAAAATGGCTCGATGAAGTTCAGCAAATCATTTCACTATATATTGGCGAAGAAAACTATGATTTAGGGCATCTATTTGCTGGTGAAGGAGATGTGGGGCAAGCAGGTTGCATCGGTTGCATTGGCGTAGATGGTGAAAAAGCTAAAGCCTTTACTGCTGCATCTAATAAAAAACCTGAAGGGGCTCGTTTTGATATTGATTTTGTTTCTCATGAAATCGGACATCAACTGGGGGCTACTCACACTTTTTCTCATTATGAAGGATTCGATACCAATTTTGAGCCTGGCAGCGGAACCACTATTATGGGCTATGCTGGTTTAGAGGGCTTCCCAATGGATGCTCAATCTCACAGCGACCCTTATTTCCATTTCATCAGCATACAGCAAATGAGCGAAAATCTAAAACAAAAAAATGTAGGCTCCCTCTTGCCAATTCAAAATCCTCCGCCAAGGGTTGATGCTGGAAAAGACTATACAATCCCAGCTGGAACGCCTTTCAAATTAACAGGTGAGGCACAGGGTTCTGATTCTAAAAATTTAACTTTCGCTTGGGAACAAGCCGATGGGACTACACTACGAAAATTTCATTTTGCTCAGGCTTATGAAAAAACAGGACCACTCTTTAGAAGTTACCCCCCGAATACAAATAATTTCAGGTATTTTCCTTCTCTTCCACTGATTTTAGAGCAGCGTTTTGATGATAATTTTGAGAGTTTACCGCAAGTTACTCGAGAATTAAATTTTAATTTAATTGTAAGAGATAATGAACATTTTGGTCAAAATAATTCTGATGCGATTAAAATTTTTGTTCAAAAAGAAGATAAAGCGTTCAGCATCGTTAGTTCAAATAATTTTCAACTACAGCCTGGCTCCAATTTTCAGCTTCGGTGGTATATAGCCAACACCAATCAGGCTCCCTACAACACTAAATTTGTAAATATTTTGTGGAGTATTGATGGTGGAAAGAGTTTTGAAATTTTGGCCCATAACCAACCCAACAATGGCCGTTTTGATTTTCGTCTCCCCGAAGGTGTTTTGAGTGAAAAAGTTTACTTTATGGTAGAAGCCATAGGCAACATCTTTTTTGCAGTAAGCCCGGCCTATAGTTTAGGCTACACGAGTGAAAAAGTTTGTAAAAAATATACATTTAACACTTTCCCCATGCCGATTCCTGATGGTGAAAGTGCTGCGAAATTTGGTCCGCCAGCTACGGCAAGTTTAAACATTAGTGATAAATTTAAAATCAAAGAAGCTCAAGTAGGTGTAGACGTTTCACATCCTTACATTGGAGATTTGAAAATTGTCTTGACAGCACCCAACGCTCAGCAAATTGTTTTATACAATCAGCAATGCACCAATCAACAAGTTTTATCGCTTGAATTCTCTGATTTTGCAGAAAATGCTGATTGTCAAAATTTAAATGCTTCCATTAGACCTGCACAACGTCTTGATTTTTTAAGAAATTTAAAGGCTGAAGGAAATTGGAAAATAGAATTTTTTGATGCTAGCAAAAAAGACACGGGGTTGGTGAAAAATGCTTATTTAAATTTGTGTGATTTTAGTTATCAAAAAATGAATTTGGACGCTATAGAAGATAAAGTTGTTCAGATTCATCCCAATCCAGCTAAAGATTTCATTATTTTTCAAGGCTTAGAAAATTCAAAGTACCATTATTTTATCTACAATCGTGTTGGGCAAGTTGTGAAGTCTGGCTCAAATCAAAACAAACAACTAGACATTCATTTTCTATCACCCGATTTATATTACATCGTGGTGCAACAAAAAAACCAAACATATTACTTCAAACTCATGAAAAAGTAGCAGTTCTTTATTTAAATTTTGACAAATGAAATGACAACTTGTCAGAATTTTTATAAAGGCTTAAAAAATTCCATTAAAATCCATAAAAACAAATTCACAGTCAAACTATTGATTACAAGTGAATTAAGATTTATTCAAGGCTTAAATTTAATTTTGATGGCATACTTTATGAAGAATGAGTTGTACAAAACTTAATAAAATTATGAGCGAATTAAACATTAAACCGTTAGCAGACCGTGTAGTGGTAAAACCATTACCTGCAGAAACAAAAACCGCATCGGGTATCATCATTCCAGATTCAGCTAAAGAAAAACCACAAGAAGGTGAAGTGGTAGCTGTAGGATCAGGTAAAAAAGAAGAGCCTATGACTTTGAAAGTTGGTGATAAAGTTTTGTATGGTAAATATGCTGGTACGGAGCTTAAACTAAATGGTGAAGATTATTTAATCATGAGAGAGTCTGATGTTTTGGCAGTAGTGTAAACTCACTCTAATCCATCAAAAACCAAATACAAAAATAAATCAAAAATCAGAGCAAATAATAATGCTCAAAAATTTAAATTAAATATTATGGCAAAAGATATTAAATTCAATATTGAATCAAGAGATAAATTAAAAAAAGGGGTTGATACTTTAGCTGATGCAGTGAAGGTAACTTTGGGCCCAAAAGGTAGAAACGTTGTATTAGCAAAATCATTTGGGGCTCCACATGTAACTAAAGATGGCGTTTCTGTAGCAAAAGAAATCGAATTAGAAGACCCTATTGAAAACATGGGCGCGCAGATGGTAAAAGAAGTTGCTTCCAAAACCAATGACTTAGCTGGTGACGGAACTACGACTGCTACAGTTTTGGCTCAAGCCATCGTGCGTGAAGGATTGAAAAACGTAGCTGCTGGCGCTAACCCAATGGATTTGAAACGTGGCATAGATAAAGCGGTGGAAATCATCGTAGAAGATTTGAAAAAACAATCTACCGAAGTAGGTGATAGTTCAGATAAAATTAAGCAAGTAGCTTCTATTTCATCTAATAATGATGAGAAAATTGGTGAATTGATTTCTGAAGCTTTCAGTAAAGTAGGTAAAGAAGGAGTCATCACAGTAGAAGAAGCTAAAGGTACTGATACTTATGTAGATGTGGTAGAAGGTATGCAGTTTGATAGAGGTTATCAATCACCTTATTTTGTGACTAATTCAGAGAAAATGACAGCAGAATTAGAAAATCCTTATATTCTCTTGGTAGAGAAAAAGGTTTCTAGTATGAAGGATTTATTACCTGTCTTAGAGCCAGTTGCTCAGCAAGGCAAGCCACTTTTGATTATTTCTGAAGAAGTTGAGGGTGAAGCTTTAGCTACATTGGTTGTCAACAAGTTGAGAGGTTCATTAAAAATTGCTGCGGTGAAAGCTCCAGGTTTTGGCGACAGAAGAAAAGCAATGCTAGAAGATATTGCTATTTTGACAGGCGGTACAGTAATTTCAGAGGAAAGAGGTTATACTCTAGAAGCTGCAACTTTAGATATGCTAGGAACTGCTGAAAAAGTTTCTATCGATAAAGATAATACAACCATCGTAAACGGTTCTGGCGATGAGGAACAAATCAAGGCAAGAGTTAACCAAATTAAATCTCAAATTGAAACAACAACTTCTGATTACGACAGAGAAAAACTCCAAGAAAGATTAGCTAAATTGGCTGGCGGTGTTGCCGTACTTTACGTAGGTGCAGCTTCTGAAGTTGAAATGAAAGAAAAGAAAGATCGTGTAGATGATGCTTTACATGCTACAAGAGCTGCTGTAGAAGAAGGAATCGTAGCTGGTGGTGGTGTTGCTTTGGTTCGCGCAGTCAATGCTTTAGAAGCTTTGAATGCTGATAATCAAGACGAGAAAACTGGTATCAAAATCGTAAAAAGAGCGATTGAAGAGCCGTTGAGACAAATTGTTGCCAATGCGGGAGGTGAAGGTTCTGTGGTTGTAGCTAAAATCAAAGAAAATAAAGATGATTATGGCTACAATGCTAAAACCGATGAGTATGTAAATATGCTAGAGGCTGGAATCATAGACCCTACAAAAGTAACTAGAGTTGCTTTAGAAAACGCAGCGTCAGTAGCTGGAATGTTGGTAACGACAGAAGCCGTAGTTTATGACATCCCAAATGAAAACGAAGGTGGAATGCCAGCAGGTATGCCAGGCATGGGTGGCGGAATGCCAGGAATGATGTAATTAATGATATAATTTAAATTACGATGTAAATTAAAAGAAAACCACTCATTTTTGGGTGGTTTTCTTATTTTTTTAAAAGGCTTAAAAAATTTTTAAGTTAGTGAAATAATTCTTTTAAATCATTATTCTCAATAGCAATTATTACTTCTTTACTTCGGCTCTTTGTTCTAGATTCTACGTCATCAAGATAATTTTCTCCAAGATGTTGTTTTAAGTATGTGATTTCTTCTAAAAAAGAACTAATAGATTTTTTATCATCGGTTAACTCCTGACCGCCAATACGTCTAATACTTTTAGTGGAAAGCGTGTGATAATGACGTAAATCCTTAATCAACATTTGTATGAAGTTCAGATTTTCAAAATTCAAATTCTTTAAAATTTTAAGTGATTTTTTCAAGTTAGCCTCTGCTTTTTGTTCCAGAGACATCTCACTTCTCCCCATTTTATATTTAGGTTTATATTCTTTTATTCCTTTATAAAAACTCCAAAAAACTGAGGAAAGTTTTAAAGTAGGTTCATCTATTTTACATTCTATTTTTTCTAAAAGTTCTTCAAAGTCTATTTCTCTAATTGTGCTGTTTTCTTCTTTCCCTACAGTCTGAGCAAACAAGCTTAAGCCTTTACGTCTTAGTACATTTAATTCGTATTCGGAATGTTTTTTAGCGGTTTTAACTCTTGGGGGTAACTGACTGATTTTTGCAATAATCTCAGGATGTTTCTTTTGTAGATCTGCATATAGATTTCGGATTTTGGTAATTGTATTTACTTCTCCTTCTTCTTCTGGATTACTGTTGATTTTTGCCCCCAAAGCAGCGGCTGTAGGCTCTTCATCTTCATCAAAAATCTTAGCATCTTCTCCCAAAACATTATGAATCAAGAACATTTTTTGCTGTGCAATTTCTCTTGATTTTACAATATCAGCTCCTTTTAATGAAGGAAAGAAATTTAGAATAAATAATTCCTCATACACTTTAGAACCTATACGATTAATACGACCTACACGCTGAATAACACGTGTGGGATTCCAAGGAATATCATAATTGATAATAACGCCAGCTCTGTTTAAATTAAATCCTTCAGACAGCTTATCTGAGGTTAGCAATATTTTAAAATAATTTGTTTTTGTCCCTTTATACTGTGCATTGAAATCGCTGTTTAAATTTTTAGCTAACTCTTTTGATACTTTACCATCACATATCAAAACATCATTACCAAATTCTTTTCTAAATCGTTTTTCAAGATGATGAATTGTGTCTACATATTCTGAAAACAGAATGATTTTTCTATCTGGTTCATTGGCTAAAAGATGTTTTATTTTTTTTATAATTTCATTCTGCTTAGGGTCGTTCTCTACTAATTTTAATTCTTTTAATCGTTTTTGAATTGTTTCAAATAATTTAATATCCGAATCTATATCATCTAAAAATTCTTGCCTTCTTTGGAAAGTATCAATTTCATAAACTTCATTATTTTTAGGAGTTTTACGTTTGAGATCCCCTGTCGCATATTTTTTCAAATTAGCTTCAATATCTTCAATTTCAAAATCTTTAATTCGATCAATAAACGAGCGATCTAAAATAAATTTTCCAGTTTTACTAATGAAATCTTTTACCAATCTATGCACTTGTAAGAACCTATCAATGGATTTTTCAAAAGAACCAAACGAAGATTCAAATCTTTTTACTAAAATACGACGCATAAAGTCATATAAGTTTTTCTGCTGGTTGTATTGTCTATTTCCAAATTCATCAAGTTTATCACTTAATATTTTTTCATAGCTGAACGGCTGATAGATAGCTCCTGTAAACACTCCATTTTCTGCAAAATATTTACTGATGATATTGTCATAGAATTTATCTTGTTCTGCATCTAGATAGTAAAAAACTTCTTTCGGATCTTTCACAACAGATAAATCTCCTACTTCTTTAGCATAAACATAATCCTGTTTCAAATCCAATCGATTTCGTCGTATTACTACAGGGCTTATGATACGCTTGATATCGTTTGAAAGACGTTGTGTTTGGGCCTCTACTTTTTTAATATCTATTGGCAATTTTTCATCAACCATTGTTGTGTAATAATTCTCTGCCATTTTTCTTTTTTTATCGTCAGAAGAATTCCAATGTTTAAATATAAAAGACAACTGCTTATACTCATAGTTCAGGCGACTGAACTTCCCTGCCAGATTGTCCTCCAAAGAAATAGTAGACTTCCCTGGCACAATAAATAGTTTTAGTAAAGAAAAAATATCTGATGGCGAATTATTGAATGGCGTAGCCGACAAAAGAATTACTTTTTTGCCACGGCAAATCATCGATAATGCTTCGTAGTCAGCTGTATCCTGATTGCGAAAATAATGGGCTTCATCTACGACAATTACTTCAAAGTCTCTTCCTTCAATACTGTCAGCAATTTGATCTATTTTTCCCCGACTGTAAACCTGCCAGTTATGTAATCCGAATTTTTCAAGATATTCCCACCAACCGCTGTCTTTTTTTTCGGCATCCCCCATTAATCCGGGAGGGCAAATAATAATACCTCGTTTGTTCATCTGTCGGGCAATCATTGATGCAATAACCGATTTTCCTAAACCTACTACATCGGCAATGATACAACCGTTGTGCTCCTTTATCATTTGTATCGCTTGGTTTACTGCGTCTGACTGATAACTAAATTTTTTAAGATCAATTTTTTCTAACAAACTATCTAAATCCACTTTTTCATTTTCTTGATTTTGCAGATCGAGGTAGGTTTTTATAACCAGACAATAGGCTTCAAATGGTGTTATTGTAGCAACTTGAGTTTTATTCTTGATAAAGTCAATTAGTATTTTACGGTTTTCCAAATGCTCGGTTATAGGAATTGCTCTTTCCCATAATTCATCAAAATACTGAACAGCTTCTGCATAGCCGTAATCTTTAATCTCAACATTAAATTCTCCCTGATTATGTAAACCTGAACGAGTCAAGTTACTACTGCCGGTTATGAATTGTCCTGGCATACCTTGTTTTTCTGCCTGATCTTCATTTAAATTGAAGAGATACAATTTTGAGTGGTTCGGGTTTTCTGTCTTACGTATTTCCAATCTGTCTTCTTCTATCATCTGTACAAAGAATCCCACTTGATTATAGAAGTCTTCTGTATCCATTTCTTCATTATTTAAAGCAAAACCAAGTGATACAAGATACTTTTGAAATTCTTCATCTCTTGAACTGTCTTCTTCTCCTTGTTCGGCATATTCGATGATATTACCCAAATAGTTACAAACTTGCAATCCCACTAGCAGTTTCAATTTTTGTTGTGGATTTTTTTGAAGACTCAAATAAATATCCGACCAACCTGAGAAATAGAAATAACCTACTAAGAATTTCAGCTCATCACTAATAGAAATTAAAGTGTTTAACCTTCCTTTTAGTGTCTTTTGTTTTTTATTATTGGTAATAAAATTATTCGACATTGTATTTAGTGATAAAGTAATTGATATATTGTTTTAAATACGTCCCTAAATAATAAGGCAAATTCATTAACAAGTAAGGTTTCCCTTCTGGTGTAACGGTTTCTTCAATGTTGAATTTTCCTCCATACATTCTGACTGCGAATTGATGAGGGGCTTGATTCACAAATTGATGCAAGGATTTCAAACTTCCCGTTTTCCCCGATTTAATTTCAATAGGAATCAGGAATTTTCCGTGAGCAATGAGCAAATCCACCTCTGCTGATGATTGCGTTTTGTTCCGAACCCAAAAGTTAGTCTTTTTGTAATCTGTAGTATTCAAAGATAAAACTTCCTGATTAACAATATGGGGTATAATCGCTCCTTTGTATGCTTCGCTAAGGTCTTTCATTAGCAACAAATCGGCTTGTATATTCAAATCAAAATTTAAAATTCCAGTATCCAAAAATTGTAATCGTGGCGATTTTTTATAATCTGGAAGAATTGGTGGCTCTACATTGGTACAAGGATAAATTACCTGAATGACCTTTGCGGCATCTAAATTATTGAATGCTTCGCTCACTTCCCTCGACTTATAATTAGAGTGTCCGAAATTTTGAAATTTAATCCGTTGGTCAACAAATGATGCAGCGGTCTTTACGATGTGTTTCATCACATTGTCTTCCGATTTACTATCTGCGTATTTTATCACATCATCTTTGTAGGTATTCCAAATACTTTCATAAATCTGTGGAAGTGCTAATAAATCTTTATGAGCAACATAGTTGGCAATAATTTCTGGCATTCCTCCGATAATACAATAGGTGTGGAACTCTTTCATCAAAAGTTCGTGGGCAATGTCGTCAACGGGAACATTCCGAAATCGTTCCAACAAATTATTTTTCCCCTGTGCTTCAAGATATTCCTGAAAATTTAAAGGAAACAAATACAGATAATTAATCCTACCTACTGGATAATTTTTAGTTTTCTTTAAGGTATGCTCCAGCAAAGAACCCGCAGCAATGACATTCAATTCTGGCAAGTCCTCATAAAAATAACGCAAAAAAGAAATAGCTTTTTCGGATTCCTGGATTTCATCAATAAAAAGCAGTGTCTGGGGAAAATCCTTTGGAGAGATTTCATTTTTTAATGCCAAAAAATTGACCAATTCTTGCACACTATTGCTCCGTTCTACGAGATTAGCATCTTCGCTTTTCTCTAAATTAAGCTCTATAAAATGGGTATAACTTTCACCGAAACTACGAATCAAGGTCGTTTTTCCTACTTGTCGAGCTCCTCTTAATATCAACGGTTTGGCATTGGAACTCTTTTTCCATTGAACCAACTCATCAAAAATATGTCGTTTAAAATTCATTCTTATCATAAAACAAACCCAAATTTACTAAATTTTTGTAACAAAACAAGGGTGATTTTTATTTTATTTTGTAACAAAACAAAGGCAATTTTTCTAATAACTTAATTTCTGCCTTTTTACAAAACTACTTACAGTCAATCTGTGAACGTTTAAAATTCTGCCAATAGCGGAATACGAAACTTTTTTATCTAATAATTCTTGTATTTCCTTTTCCTGACCTGTAAGTTTTGTTTTTTTAGACTTACTCCCTTTCGGACGTCCGAGAATTACCCCTTCAGCACGTTTTCTTGCCAGTGCTTCCTTAGTTCTTTGTGAGATTAAATTTCGTTCAATTTCTGCTGAAAGTCCAAAAGCAAATGCCAGTACTTTGCTGTTAATATCACTTCCTAATCTGTAATTGTCTTTAATAGTCCATACATGAATATCCCTGTTCATACATTCATTCAGTACGCCCATTATCATCAGGAGATTCCTACCAAGCCGTGAGAGTTCCGAACAAATTAAAATATCGCCTTTCTTCATTTTCTTTAATAGTTTTCCAAGCTGCCGCTCTTCCACATTTTTTGAACCAGATATGGTTTCTTCTATCCACTTGTTTACTACAATTTCCTGTTTTTCACAGAAATGGTTAATTTCAAATCGTTGGTTTTCAACTGTCTGTTTGTCTGTGCTTACGCGAATGTATCCGTAAATCATAATCTATAATGTTTAAAAAAATTATAGACAAAAATGGTTTAATTTATACCAAAACTGTATAAATTATTACATATAATTATTTTATACAGAAAATCAGCGTTTATTTTAGACAAAATGCCGTTTTGACAGGTTTTTCTTCTGACAGTTGGGTAATACTTTCTGAGATTGAAAAAAGCATAAAAGAAAAAATAGAAAAGATTGGGACTCCACTAAAGGATTGGGACATTTCTATCAACTATGGTATAAAAACGGGCTTCAATGATGCCTTTATAATAGATGGTTCTAAAAGAAAAGAACTGATAGACGAGGATCCCAAAAGTGCCGAAATCATACGACCGTTATTAAGGGGGCGTGATATTAAGCGATATTCTTACGAATTTGCTGATTTATACCTTATTACAACGTTTCCAAGTTTGAAAATAGATATTGAAAAGTATCCAGCTGTAAAACAACACCTTATGAGTTTTGGATATGATAGATTAAAACAAACAGGAGATAAAGGGGCGAGAAAAAAAACTAATAATCAATGGTTTGAAACACAAGATAGCATAGGTTATTGGGAGGATTTTTCTAAACAGAAAATCACATATATAGAAATTATGACTGATAATCCAGAGGCTGGTTATGAGTTTCCTTGTTTTTCATTTGATAAAAAAAATTGCGTAGCATTAAATACAGCATATATAATGACAGGAAATGTTGTTGAAATACAGCATATTCTTGGAATTCTTAATTCAAAATTAGGTAAATTATTAGTGAAGAATTATGTGGTACAATTGCAACAACGACAATTCAGGATGTTAAATCAATATGTTGTTAACTTTCCAATTCCTAAAATTGAAAAGACAAGTAATATTTCGAAATTAGTTGATAAAATTATATTATTCAAAGAACAATTGAAAGACACAAAGGTTTTAGAAGAAGAAATTGATTTTGAAACATATAAACTCTTTGGATTTAATACAGAGGAAGTTGAATATATAAATAATATTTAAAAATGAACAAACTAGAAACTCTTTATACCGCTATAGAAAACTTCAAAAAGTTAGGTGTTAAAATTGATGAAGGCACTATAGAATCAACCTTAAATGTTGAGGAAAATATTATTCGTAATGAAATGATACCTGCTATGAGAGACGCAATTATCCCTATAATTTCACAAATTCAGAGAGAGCTGGTTTTAGTTATTGAATATTCACCTGATAGACCAATAGAACTAAAAATGACTCGCAAGCGTAGTTTCAAACTTACAGAAGAAGAAGAGTCTATAATTACCCATCGTAAAGAATTCAAAAAAGAAGTAAAATATACACTCAAACCGCATGTAAAGTCTTCTAAAACAAATTTATTGGTGACTTTCCCAACGGGTGAACAGATAAAAAATAAATTGGCAATGGATACATTTTGTGAAGTAATACAAAAAATTGGAGTATCAAAAGTTGAAGAACTTAATATTAGAAGTTGCGGTTCTAATTTAGTTTCAAAAATCAAAAACCCAATTTATCGTCAGAAAAGATTAAAATCAGACTATTATATTATTACTCAAACTTCTACTCAACAAAAGAAAAAGCATTTAGAACTTATTTCTAAAAAACTAAATTTAGATTTAGCGGTTGAAATAATTTAAAAATGATTTTCAAGGAATTCTATTTCGGCTTCATTCAATTCATAGAGTTTACAAATAATATCATTAGCATTATCTTTATTAATATCAATGTTTTTATTATATGGCGGAATAGGTAACTTTTCTAAAAAAGCTTTTTTATATCGGAATCCCTCATTTCCCAAACCTCCTCCAGCATAAAATGTTTTAAAAAAATATGTCGCTGTTTTTGAGTTTAAAAGATGATATAAATATTCCAAATGCTCACCCGTCATAATAAATGATGTTGCTTCTGCGAAGAATTCACCATTTTTATCAAGATAAAATTGTGGCTCACGAACAATCTCGGAATACATTATTTTCTGTCTATAAAATTCCTCCATATAAGCACAGTTACGCAAATTGTATGGAGTAACGCCTTGGTCTGCTCTTTTTTCTAGCTGAGGATAAAATAAATCTAAATGAGCCTTTACAGCTGGGTAATCCTCTATATTTATGCGTTTTATACCTTTTTCTTTTACTCCATTATGAGTGTTAATTAGATATAAATCAGCAAACTCATATCCATAGCGTTTTATGTCCCTGCCACGCAAAATAGGTCGTATGATTTCGGCAGATTTTGGGTCTTCTGCAATGAGTTCTTTTTGTTTTGCTCCGTCAATAATGAAAGCCTTATTATAGCCAGTCAATATCCCACGATAGATATTAATATCCCAGTCTTTTAGTGGTACACCAACGGCTTCAATTTTAGCTTTTATTCTTTGTTCAATTTCACTTAAAATTACCCAACTTTCGCTTGTTTTAAATTCGGTTTCGTGAGCATTTTGTCTAAAATAAACGCTCAAATTATTTAACACCTTTTCTTTTATCACACAGGCTCTTGTCTGTTGTCTATTTTTATCCTTAGAGAACAAAAGAATGTTCGTATCTACTGTAGCGGACTCAAATATTTTCTGACCTGCAAAATCTATTAATAAAATAGGGTTCGTATGAGCCGCAAAGAATTCACGTGTACTTTCTCCATATCCTGCACGCATCCATTTATTGGATGTAATGTAGCACAAAATCCCTTTGTTTTTTAATAATTGCCAACCACGTTCATAAAACAGTGAATAGATATCTCCCGTTTTAGCGAAGGTTTTATATCCGCAACGTTGGTACAATTTAGCCAATCTGCCACTTTCTTTTTGTAGTTGTACATACGGCGGATTTCCAATGACTACATCGAAGCCCTCTTCCAATCCAAACATCCATTCGGGGTCAAAGAAAGGCGAACTTGCATTTTGGTCGTAAGGATTCCATTTGGAGAATTGTACAGCATCTTCAGGGGCATACTCGCCACTTTCTTTTAATAGTTTTGCCAGTTTATCCCTTAATTTGGCATCTTGATCTCGTAATTTCTTTTTTGCAGAAGCAGATTTCGCATAAAAGTGTTCTTTTCTTACTTTCAGTAATTCCTGTTTGGTATTTTCTATATCCTCTTTATCAAAAATCGTCAATTGAGCAGGTTTTGATTTCATTCCAATCAGTGTATTCGCCGCCACAAACTTTGTTTCCAAATTGGGCAAGGTTAATACACCATAATTTTCCTCAGGCTTAGATAAATCCATTGTTTCCTGCTCTACAATCAGCGAAATAAAGAAACGTAATTTACTGATTTGTGAAGCAATTGTTTGTATATCAACTCCGTAAATACATTCTTCAATCAAATGTAACTTCAAGTCGTGATGTGAAGCTTTATTTTTAGCGTCTAATTTCTCTAAAACCTCTACCATTCGATTGAGTATTCCCATAGGAAATGCTCCAGAACCACAAGCTGGGTCCAAGATTTTCATAGCTCGAAGTGTAATTGCGATTTTATCGCATAAATCGTGGTCTTCAATCAAAGATTCTGGTAAATCTTCCTGTTCAAAAAGCTGTCGAACGATTTCCTCATCTAAATCAGGTAATGCATTATTCAAATAAGCTATTAGGGATTCATCTACCATATACGCTACAATCTCTTTTGGTGTATAAAAACTACCGGATTGTTTACGAGCAGATTCCTGTGTCTCAGGATTGAAGACTCCTAACAGGTTTTCAAAAACGTTTCCTAATAATTCAGGGTCTAATGCTACCTGAACCTCATTTGGCACATTTTCCTCTACCGTAAAATTATAGCGCTCCAATAATGGGATTAAGCCTTTCTCTTCGTCAAAGAAGACAGCGTTAGGAATAAATGCTCGATGCTTGAAATTTCCGTTTGAAAATTTTTTGTCACTTCTGCTAAAGCCATCTAAATGGTATTTTATTCCATCTGTACTCTCTTCTTTGTCTAGACATTCAAAAAGTCCTCCATTCAAGAATGGAATTGGTCGAAATAAATTCAGAACTTCTTCTTGGGAAATCGTAAACATTTCCGCATAACGGTATTTGGTTTTAACATCCCTTTTATTATCAACCAATTTTGCAAACTCTCTTTCAATTACCGCCTTGTTTAAAGTAGCAAAAAACAAATTTTGTAAAATAGCATTGTAATAACTTCCATCAGAAGTACTATTAGGATCAAAGTTTTTTAAGATTTCTGATAACTTGTCCGTTTTAAATAATTCTTCTGGCACCAAATCTTTCTGTTTGATAAACCAAACAAATAAGAGTCGGGTAATCAAACGAATCATTTGCTCTTCCAACTTTATACGGTCATCGTTTGAAGTAGCAGTATCATTCGGAAACGTGATACCGACTTCGGCTGTAAGTGTCCACTCATACCATTTAAACAAATCATTGTAGAATTCCTTTGTAAGTTTTTCAACCGAAAATGCTTCCTGAATAGTATCAAGATCTTTAAACGTACAATTTCCAATTCTTTGTCTGAAAGTTTTGTTGTAATCCTTTGGGTCAACGAAATAAGTAAAGCGTTTCCAAGATGAATATTTTTTATCCACTTTTCCGTCCCAATTTCTTCTGATAAATGAAAACCTGAATTTTCCGCCATCATCATAAAAAACGAAAATAGCTCCATCCTTAAAATCTTCTTTTAAAACTAATTTTGCGATTTCAAATTGCTTTTTTTTAGAAGAACGTTCAGATAAAATCCCGTTATATTTACAGGCAAAAACAATCAATTCGTCAGAATTTTTGAACGATACATTTCCAATTCTTGTTAATCCCGAAAAATCAATATAATCCTTATCCTCTATGATATAGGTTAAATCTTCTTCTTCATTTTTAAATGATGAAATTGATCCCCTAAAAAAATCTGCTAATGTTTTTATTGAGAAAGTATATATAAGTTCATCCATTTCCTTGATGTATAAGCGTTTTAATCGTATTAGTTAAAGATAAGAATTAGCTCACAGTAAATCTGTATTTTGACTGCTTTTTTGTTGTCGCCTAAAAAAAATTTTTAGTTTTTTATTCATCTAGCGACATATCATAATGATTCCTCATACGGAATTCGGTGATTGATGGAACGCCCCAGTGTTACCTCATCGGCGTATTCTAATTCATCTCCAACTCCAATTCCTCGCGCAATGGTTGAAAGCTTGAGAGGCAATTCCTTGAGCATTTTATAAAGATAAAAAATAGTAGTATCTCCCTCTATCGTACTACTAAGGGCAAAAATAATTTCTCGAGCTTTGTGTGCTCTATCTATAAGAGGCTGAATATGAAGTTGGTCTGGCCCAATGCCTTCCATAGGGGAAATTTTACCACCTAAAACATGATAAACGCCTTGGTATTGGCCTGTGTTTTCTATCGCCATTACATCACGAATATCTTCAACAATGCATATAATCTTAGAATTTCGGTAGGGATTTTTGCAGATTTCGCATTGCTCTTCATCACAAAGAGAATAGCAAGTTTGGCAACGCCGAATGTCTTTGACCAAACGTGTGAGCGTCTGTGCAAAAAATTCGGTTTGGCTAGCGGGTCTTTTCAATAAATGCAGGGCTAGGCGAAGGGCGGTTCTTTTGCCTATACCAGGCAATTGAGCTATTTCTTCTACAGCTTTCTCTAGGAGTTGACTCGGGTAATGATGCATGGGGCAAATTTAATTTTTTTAAATGATTTATTACTTTTTTTTTAAGCCTTAAAAAATTTTCTCTCTTCTATTTTTCTCGCATCTCAATCAATTTTTTGCAACTCTATCTTGATATCTTTTTCCAATTTCAGCTGGCTCTTAGTATATTTGATGAAATCAATCTGAAATCATAAAATCTTAAATTTCTTAAAAAAATTAAAAGATGAAAATTATTTCTGCAAATCAAATCCGAGCATTAGATAAAGTTACTATGAAGAATAAAAACATCTCTTCAATCGAATTAATGGAACATGCGGGACAAGAATTATACACTGAAATTTATAAAAAACATGCAGCTGCCAAAACTTTCGCAATCTGCTGCGGCAACGGCAACAATGGCGGAGACGGACTGGTCTTGGCTCGCCTGCTACACCAGCAAGGCTGTAGGGTAATTATTTTTTGCTCATCTGGAAAAGAGAAAAAATCAGACGAAAATCTAAAAAATTTTTTAAGCCTTGAAAAATTAGGTGTTCCGATTTTAAGATTTGAAGAAATCAAACCCATTAAAGATGTGATTTGGGTTGATGCCCTCTTCGGTACTGGGCTAAACCAATCTTTGGCGGGTAAATGGAGAGAAATCGTTAATAAAATCAACAATTTAGAAGGAAAAAAAATAGCCATTGATGTTCCTTCTGGTTTGATGGCTGATAAAATTGGAGCAACAGAAGATGTTGTTTTTCAAGCAGATGAAACCTTGACGATTGGGCAACCAAAGTTGACTTTTTTCTTCCATGAAACAGGAAAATATGTTGGAGACTTTAAAATCATCGATATTGGGTTAGATGAAAATTACTTGAATTTTTTACCCTCTGATTTTTACTTTTCTAGCACAAAAGAAATCAAAAAAATCTATTCGCCCCGTGAGCGATTCAGCCACAAAGGAACTTATGGGCACGCACTCATCATTGCAGGTAGTTATGGGAAAATAGGTGCTGCTGTACTTTCCACACAAGCTGCGCTGAGAGCTGGTGCGGGGCTCGTTAGCAATTACACTCCCCGTTGTGGCTATGATATTTTACAAATTTCTGCTCCTGAAGCAATGACTTTGACGGATGTAAATCAGAATTTTTTAACTCAATTCCCAGCCGTTGAAAACTTCAAAAGCATAGGTGTAGGCCCAGGTTTAGGACAAGAAAAAACTACGCAAAGAGCTTTCTTTGGCTGGCTAGAACAAACAAATTTTGAAAAAAAGAATTTAATTTTAGACGCTGATGCTCTAAATTTTTTAAGCCTTAAAAAAAATTACTTAAAATTCTTGCCTTCTAATTCAATTTTGACGCCTCACCCTAAAGAGTTTGAACGCCTCGCTGGAAAGACAACAAACAGCCTAGAACGAATCAATTTAGCTCGTGAATTTGCTCAAGAATTAAATATTATTTTGGTATTAAAAGATGCCTACACAGCTGTGATTTCGCCAAGTGGAGAAGTTTTTTTCAATTCCACGGGAAATTCCGCTTTATCTACTGGGGGCAGCGGAGATGTGTTGACAGGCATCATCACTGGGTTGTGTGCACAAGGCTATTCAACTTTAGTTGCCTCAAAACTAGGTGTTTGGCTTCATGGGAAAACGCCAACATTGGCTCGAAGCAAAGCATCTGAAGAGAGTTTTACCGCTTCTACGATTTTAGCTTATTTAGGCTTGGCTTTCAATCAATTAAATTCAAAGGATTAATTTACCTTCAAGAGCTTATTTTAAAATTTAAAACAAGCTCTTAGAAATATTTTCCTCAGCAAATTTGATTTTTCACCTCTCCCTAAAAAAAGAGACTAATCGACTTAAAAATTTTTAAGCCTTGGGAAGGAAGATTTCCGCCATCATACAGCGGGCACTTCCTCCGCCTAATTTTTCAATCGTAGGAATCGCAACAGGAATGATTTCATTGTATTTCTCTAAAGCCTCCAACTGACTGTTTTCCAAAGAATTGAATGCTGATTGCGACATGACTAATTTTTTCTCTCCATTTTGAGATTCTACTTGTAGCATGTTTCCCGCAAAATGGTTCATCTGCTGAGTTGTAATCGTAATGATTTCTTTCCCGCTATTTTTCAAGAATTTTGTTACATTTTTGCGTTCTTTTTCATCTAAAATAGACTCTAAGCAAATCACCACATATTGATGGGCTACACACATCATGACATTGGTATGGTAGATCGCTTTATTTTCACCATTAGAATTTTGTAAGGCTTTAAAAATCACTGGTGTAAACTCAAATTCCTCACAAAATTCAAGCAATAAATTTTCATCTGTGCGGGGTGAAATTGCGGCATAGGCCAAACGATTTTCTCGGTCTAATATCATGCTACCTGTTCCTTCTAGGTAAATTTCATCTTCTTCTGCTTCTGTAAAATCAATTACATCATTGATTTTGAAACCATGATTTTCGATGATTTCAAAAATTTCAGGGCGACGCTCAGCTCTTCTATTCTCGGCATACATCGGGTAAATCGCAATATTCCCGTTAGCGTGGGTGCTAAACCAGTTATTGGGGAAAATAGAATCAGGTGTGTGCGGTTCTGCCGTGTCTTTTACGACTAAAACTTCTACTCCTGCGTCTTTCAATTTACCAACCATCGCTTGGAATTCTGCCAAGGCTTTTTCTTGATTTACAAAGAATTCACTTTCTGCTGGTTTTTCTTGAAAATAGTTGTTTTTAGCAGTCTCTGCATTGTAGCCAAAAGCGACAGGCTCTACCATTAGAATGCTTTTAGTGTTTTGATTTTCAGTCGGGTTTAGATTTTCCATTTATAATATTTCATATTTTTTCCCAGGTAGGGGTTTGATTAAATTCTTAAGCTCCAAATCTAATAAAATTGGCATGATTTGAAAAGTAGCCAAGCCTGTAGAAGTAGAAATTTCATCAATGTGCAAGCTAGCTTTTTCTTTCAGGCATTCGTAGATTTTGCTCTGATTTTCGGTTAATTCCACAAAAAGCTCTCGTTGTTTTTTTTGATTTTTCTCTTTTTTAAAACCTAAATATTTTAAAACATCTGCTGCTTCTGTGATTAAAAAAGCTTGATGGTTTTTGATTAAATGATGGCATCCCGCACTTTGCTCATCGGTAATTCTTCCTGGCATAGCAAAGACATCACGATTGTAGGCATTAGCGTGACGCGCTGTACTCATGGCTCCTCCAGCAATGCGTGACTCTACGACAATGGTTGCATGCGACAGGCCTGCTATGATACGATTTCGGCGAAGAAAATTTTGTGGCTCAGCTTGATGAAAAGTACTAAATTCTGAGACCACTCCTCCAGTTTCTAGCATTTTTCCTGCTACCGCTGTGTGTGCTTTGGGGTTAATTTGGTTTAAGCCATGTGCCATTACGCCAATGGTAGGCAAATGATTTTCTAGGCTTGCTTGGTGTGCTGTTATGTCAACACCAAAGGCTAAGCCGCTGACAATTGTGATGGGGTAAGCAGCTAATTCTTTTATCAACTGTTCTATAAAATTTCTCCCGCGGCTTGTCATTTTACGCGTTCCTACGATTGCTAAAAATTTACCTTCATTTAAATTCACATTCCCTTTGGTGAAGATTACGGGCGGAGCATCAATGCATTCTTTCAGCAAAAAAGGATATGATTCACTCTGGATTTCTAAGGGTTTAATATTTTTCAGTTTTCCTTTTTCTAGTTCGGCTTGTGCTAATTCTAAATACTGATTATCTCCAATGGCATTTGCAATTTTGGCTGAAATTCCCGGGATTTTTATTTTCTCTGATTTTTCTAAACCCCAAACTTTTCTTGCGCTACCAAAATGCTGAATTAGTTTTCGATGGTTTACATTTCCTACCCCAGGCGTGTAGCTTAGGGCTAATTGATATAGTAATTCGTTTTCCACGCTTAAATATAGTTATGAACTTGTTAATATCTAAATTCTAAAGCTTAATTTTTTTTTCAACAGATTTATTATTTTTGTGATTATGGAGATTTCAAAGATACTGAAAGATTTGCTTTTTGAGCATGAATGTGTGATTATTCCTGAATTTGGTGGATTTATTACCCGAAATGAGTCTGCGCAGTTTGACCGTGTAAACTACACATTTACACCACCGCGTAAAGTCATTTCATTCAACCCTATGCTAAAGCATGATGATGGTTTAATCATTTCTGTTATTGCTCAAAAAAATGAATTAGACTATTCTGAGGCTAAAAAAATCTTATCTACTTGGGTAGAAGATATAAAAATTAAACTTCAGCAGAATCAAAGTTTTCATTTTTCTTCGTTGGGTCAATTAAAGGCTGAGCGTGGAATTCTTGAATTCACTCCACATCATCGTTTGAATTTGAATAAAGAATGCTATGGGCTTGCTTCCTTTGAAATGCAGAGACTCATCAAAGCTCCAGTAGAAACGCCACAAAAAGTTTCTGTTTACAAAGAATGGCAATCTTATGCGGCGGCTATTGTTTTTGCACTAGGTATTGGAGCTACTGGTTTTTATGCTAATCAAAGCGTCTTTAATTCACAGTTGAGCAGTTTCTTCCCCATTTCGGTTTCTTCTGCACAACAAGATATGCCTGCCGTTTCTACTAAAAATAAAGTGATTGAAAATTATGAAATTTCTAAAGGCTTAGAAAATTCTACTGAAAACCAAGCCAATGAAATTGATGAAGAAAAAGAAGATACTCCTTCTATTGAGATTAAACCCTACCAAGTCATCGGTGGCTCTTACAAAAAATACCACCAAGCAATGGAACGTGAAGCTTATATGAGAACGCATGGCTATCCTGAAGCGGTAATTATAGGGAATGTTAATAATTTTACCATGGTAGCTTATCAAACTTTTGATAATCGAGAAGATGCGCTAAAGCTTAAACGCGAGATTGAAAGGAAGGGTAAAGATGTTTTCTTAAGAGAGGAATAAGTTTTTTGTTCATTATTTTGATAAAAAAGGATTTTTTTTTAAGGCTTAAAAAATTTTCCTTTTTTTTTAATAAAAATTAAAAAGGTTTAAAAAAATCATATTTTATTTTTTTAGCCTTGAGAAATTTCAGAAAAACTCTAAATCATAATAAAAAATAAAGCCACCTTTCAGTGGCTCTATTTTTTTGTTTATCAAATTCAAATTAATTTGATGTTGGTGCAGCATTAGCTTCGGTTGGCCAGTAAGGATTTTGATAAATGACACTGTTTTCTGCTTTTCCATCGGGTGAAGTCAACAAGAAATGCTCTAAGTTGATCGGCGATAGATAGTGCGCCATTGTCCAGTTCAATCCATTATAGAATAAATTTCCTGATTCTCTAATCTGATAAGGTCTTAGATAAAGACTGGCTGATTTAGGAGAAACGTTAGGGTCTTCTTCTGGCATAGCGACTAATCTTGATTTACCTTCTTCATCCACATACCATTCTTGCATTGGCCCCCAAAGTTTGAAACCTTCTATTTGATAATTATTTAACTGCTCTAGAGAACGCCATCTCTTTAAATCATTCATCCGTTTAGATTCTGCGATGAACTCAGATCTTCTCTCGCGTCTGATGTTGTACATTACTTTATCTACCAAGCTTCCTGCGGTGTACTTCGCCCAGTCATTTTCTTTTGATAGGTCTGTTGCATTGATGGTAATGTAGGGATCTGCTGGCAAACCAGCTCTAGTTCTTATAGCTCCCCAGTATTGCAATGATTTACTACTTAAGTTATTGTCTTTTGTATATTGGGCTTCAATGTAATTTAAATAGGCTTCGCCTGAGCGATAAACCAAACTCCCTATATCTGAGTCCACAGTTGATTTCAGATGTTTTTCGTCAGGGTTCAAGCCTTTTCTAATTTCGTAACCTGTTGTTGACTTTCTTTCATTAATATCTAAAATATTAGAGATTCTTGCTTTTACAACGGTATTTGTTGTTAAATAATCACCTGGTTGCTTCATAAACATTTGTAACCTTTCATCACGATCTTTACGGACGGTTTCTATATAATCATCTCCATGATAGCCTGAATTGGGTGCATAAATAGGTAATCCGTTCTTCATTAAAAAGGATTCCACATAACTTTTAGTATAGCCTGTTGCTCCGCCTTCCATGATGTAAGTCATTGTTTTATGCCCCACATATTTCTCATCATATTTTCTCCACAAAAGAACTTCTGAATAGCCAGCCATATTAGTGTCTGAGAACATCATGTAGTAAGGATTCTCAAAAACTCCCGAAGCTCCAATTTTGTGATTATTTTCTACCAAAGGAGCTGCCGTAATGACGGCTTCTGCACTTTCCATTGCTTCAGACAAGAAGAAGTTAACTTCACTATCAATATCAATACTAAAGCCAGCTAAATAATCTTTATTTGCTCCTGGCCATCCTGGCCCTCCAGGAACAAAAGCAGTGCCTTTAAAGTTTTTTAGCCAAGTTCCTTCGTATAGAGCTACTTCTGATTTTAGTAACTGAGCCACTTCTTTGCTGATTCTATTTTTGTTTGAAACAGGGCTGCTTTGTAGCAGTTCAATGGCTTTATCTAAATCTTGTAGTATGAATCTTGCGACTTCATTTCTTGGTCTTCTTTTTGAGGCTTCTATTAGCTCTTCTTTTTCATCTTTTAGAACTTTTGTAATGATTGGAAAATCACCAAAGGTTTTTAACTTTCCAAAATATTCTTTTGCTCTTAAGAAGTAAGCTTCGCCTATGTAATGTTTTATCCAAGTTTCGTTTCCAGTGATTTTACCAGCCTCATACTTAGGCAAGGTTTTATCGAAAAAATAATTCATATCTCGAATGTAGCCAAAACTCCAAGCGCCTCCATTGGCGCCTACTTTCCACTCACCAGGTAGGAATATGCCATTCCCATTCACCCCAGCTTGATTATCGGTGCCGTTATCTCCTAAGAAAGTTCCAGCGCCCCACCCACCATGGGTGTAGAAATTATATTTACTGATGGTGTATGTTGCCAATTGATCTTCTGTAGAGAAATACACTTCTGGAGTGACGTTAGAGAGTGGAGCTCTATCTAAATAATCGTTACAGCCCGTTAAACCTAGAATGGCTATTCCAGTAATTGCTATATTTTTTATTATTTGTTTCATTATTAATATTTTTAAAATGTTATACTTATACCAGTTGAGATGGTTTTTGACAATGGGTAAATTTTCCCGTTCCCCCATGATCCACCAGTAGTCTCGGGGTCAAAAATGTCGATTAGTTTAGTCCAAGTCATTAAATTCTCTCCTGAGAAATAAATTCTAACTTTAGAGAATCCAATTTTATCCATCAACTGCTGCGGTAAGGTGTAGCCGATTTGTAAATTCTTAAGTCTAATATAAGACGCATCTTGTAGCCAACGCGTTTGCGTATAAAAGTTTTTGCCTCCATTTGCATTTACACGAGGGAAATAAGCATCTACATTAGGCCCAAATGGGCTTGTGGTATTTTCTGGCCTGAAATAATCTAAGTGTTGCTCAAAAGCTGCTGCTTGCCATTGATTATTATTAGCTCCATTAAAGTAAGGTCCATCTACAGATAGATCTCTCTTGCCCACTCCTTGGAAGAAAGCGCTCACATCAAAGCCTTTGTAATTTGCGTATAGATTAAGTCCAAATTGGTATCTTGGGCTATTATTACCAATAATCTTACGATCTCCTGTATCTCCTAAAATACCTTTTCCTCCTGAGATCTCACCGTCTCCATTTAAGTCTTCATACATGATGTCTCCTGCTTTCCAGTCACTGCCCAAGCGGTTTTGGTTAACTTTTGCCAGCCAGTCTTTCATTTCCTCATCAGTTTTTGCCATGCCGTGTGTTACATACCCCCAAATATCACCAAAATATCGTCCCTCGTAGTAGTCGTTAATTCTCTTTAGTTCATTGGGGTATTTCAATATTTTTTGTCTATTGTCTGTTAAAGTACCTCTAAGACCATAGGTGAAATCTTGCCCAATTTTGTCGTTCCAAGACAAAGAAAGCTCAAAACCTTTGGATAACATATCTGTATTATTAATTCTAGGAGGGTTTGTGCCTAATACTCCTGGCAATTGTGGGGCAGGGCCTACCATATCAAACGTTGTTCTTTTAAATAATTCAAACGTAGCGCTCAGTTTGTTGTTGAAGGCTCCTAAATCAAGTCCAATGTTCCAATCCCTAACTCTTTCCCAAGTTAGTAGTGAGCTTACCATACCTGGTGTGCCGGCTGTATTTGTTCTTTCACCGTTTAATAACCAGTTACCATTTAAATTCCCTAAAGGCATGGTTAAAAAGAATGGATACCAGCTATTAGTGGCTTGGTTTCCTAATTCACCGTAAGAACCTCTAATTTTAAATGTATTAATGGTTCTCAGCCAAGAATCTGAATTTGCCCAGAAATCTTCATTTGCCATGTTCCAACCCGCAGATACCGCTGGGAACCAGTTCCATCTTTTATCTCTCAAAAATCTACTTGAGCCATCATACCTTAAACTCAATTCTAGTAAGTATTTATTGTCATAGTCATAATTAATGCGTCCGAAAAAACCAGCTGTCGCCCAATGCTGAAACTGACCACTGACATTCATATCTTTACCAGCTGTGGTGTTTAGCGTTGGTACGTTAAAATCTAATAAGTCTTTTCTCCAAGCAGAAAGAGTTCTGTATTTATTTAATTCTGATTGAAAGCCTAGCATGAATTTAGTATTATGCAACCCAAAAGATTTTGTGTAATCTGTATAAATATTTGGTGAAAAGAAGTTGGCTTTGTAAGCATATTCATAAACTCTAGATTCACCTTGTCCCATGCCATTTGATTGATAATTAACTGGCGTAGGATTGCCTAAGCTATCATAAGAATAAATGGGTAAGAAGTAAGTATGATTAAAATCATAAGAGGTCTTATAGCTTAAATTGGCATGAATATTCCAGTTCTTTGCTGGTGTTATCATTAAATTTAGCTGTTGCAGTAATTCATCATTTTCATCTTCAGATCTATTATTCAATAAATGTTCTATTTCATTTCCAAATACATAATTCCCATTATTATCATACATCGGCATAGTTGGCCATCTTCTGGCTATATTGTGATAAAACAAACCTGTATCATAGCCTGGCTTCCCAAATATTCTTCTTTGAAATCTAGCATTATAATCCAACTTCAACCAATCTTTTAATTGTGCTGAAAACTTCCCGTTGAAACTATAGCGATCATAGGTATCTGTATTAAATCTCAATAAGCCTTCCATTCCCAGCCAGTTTGCTGACAAATAAAAGTTTACTTTTTGTGATCCTCCACGTACGCTCAAATTATGCTCTTGAGATTGAGTCCAATCTCGGTAGAATTCTTTAAACCAATTCCTATTGGAGAAACCATTGGTATAAGCTGCCCAACTATTCGTGTTAGGAATCCATTCCGTTTCTTCTTTTAATGAACCATTTTTATGAGCAATGATTTTTTTAATCGTTTCTGGCGAAAACACGGGGTTTCCTCCTGCCGCTCTAGCTGCATCATTCATATAATAAGCAAACCTCTCTGAATCAATCATTTTTGGCTGCAATAAAGGTGAATTAAACCTTAAGTCGCCTTTGTAGTTAACGATAATTCTTCCTTCTGCACCTTTCTTTGTCGTCACCAAGATAACCCCAAAAGGAGCTCGGCTACCATATAATGCCGATGATGCGGCATCTTTTAATACTGAAATGTTTTCAATATCATTGGGGTTTAGTCTTGCTAAATTTCCTTCTACTCCATCAATTAAAACTAAAGGCGAACCTGTTGAACCTGAACCAATGGTGCCCGAACCACGAATATTAAAATTTGGGGCGTTATTTAGCTCCCCCCCTCCGTTGCCAATGGAAAAATTCATACCAGCTACTTGCCCTTGCAAAGCCTGCACAGCATTCTGCACTGGGCGCTGTGCCAACGCATCACCATCAATTACTGAAACCGCTCCTGTCAAATTTTCTTTCTTCTGTTTACCAAAAGCAACTACTACTTCTAAATTAATTTCTGATTCTAAATTAATTGTCCCGACGTCTAATTTATTCACCGTAATGGTTTTTACATTTAACGTAATTGGGTTTGTAATCACTAGGTGATTGCCGACTTTCCCTGCTACACTAAATTCGCCATTTTCATTGGTGAATGTAGAAACGCCTGTTTCTTCCACTTTTACTTCAGCATCGGGCACTGGGCCTACGTTATCTGAAACAACTCCAGTTACCTGCGCATAGCTGAAAACCATTAGCAACAACATGACTGCTGCCATCAATTTTTTTGTCCTCATTCTCTACTTATTTTTCTCATTTAAACTTCTATTAAACTAACTTTTTTTGCATTTTTTTTCTTTCCCTTAATTGTTAATGATTAATCAATGAGCATTAAAGTTATATTAATTTTTAGTTTTAAAAAAATTGAAAAGGCTTAAAAAAATCATATTTTATTTTTTAAGGCTTAAAAAATTTATTTATAGACCTGAATTTGATTATATTTCCCTCAGAAAATGATAGGAAATTTTAAGGCTTAAAAAATTTTTCAAACCTGCTTTTTAAATCAAAAAAGCGCCTTTGAGATCCAAAAGCGCTTTTTAGTTAAAAGATTAAGAATTCCTTTATTTCACCAAAGTTTTAGTGCTTTCATTTTGAGAAGATGAGGTCTCGGCAGAAACGATTCCTGTAGAAATATTATTGGGTATATAACGCTCTTGATTGATTGTAATTTCTCTTTCTATCATAGAATAATCTCCATTTCCTACAACTGTAATCTTAGCTGTTCTTGCTTCTTGCATATTTCTATATTGATCTACCACATATTTATATTTCGTCTGTTGTGAATCAATATTTTCTTTTTCTAGCAAACGAATCCACTCCAAGCTATCGGCTAAATTCACTGTATAGTCAATAATGGAATTAATCGTAAATTCTATTGTTTCCCCTGCTGCAGAAACAGTGAACGCCTGCGTGTTAACTGACAGTGCATTGTTTGCACTAGTTTGATTGATGGTAATCGCCTGCATTTCATTTCCTGCATAGACTCTCACTATTGAAGTTCTATTATCGTTATTATTCAAATGAGGTGAAATTTTTAACTTTAGCCCCGCTGTTGTTTTCTCACCTCGCACCCAGTCATTATCCTCATTCTGAATACTATAATACCAGTCAGAAATGTTTGTAGCCACTTTTATAACTGTTTCACCACCATTGGGTAGGTAAGAAATATTTTTTTGATCTAAAGTCAATGTCGGGGTCACTAAATCATCACCGCACGAAATGATAAGCAATGAAAATATGGACAATAAGAGTAATTTTTTCATAATTTAAGCTTCTGGGTCATTAATTTGTAATTCTACATTCGTCATTCCAAATTCACTAAATACGAAGAACTTTCGTCCATCTGCTGTTTTAGTTATATTATAGCGAATTTTCTGAAACGGTTTTTTAACATAAATAACGCCTGATGTGTATCGTGCGAATCTTCCTCCTGGGTTTAATCCCGTAGTTACTTCTTTAATATCTTCCCATTCATTACCATCATTAGAACCTTGAATATTAATTTTTGTTGGGTAATTATTCCCATTGCTTCGGGTTCCAAATGTGAAAATAAAGGCTTTTTCAATGGGCGTTGCTAAATCTACTTGAAAGTAGTGTACATCTGGGCTTGTGCCACTCCAAGCACTATGGAAGTATGTTGCATTATTCCCATCCAATGTATTTGCTAGGTTACCTTCTCTTGATTCTGGGGCGTTTGTGCTCAATTGGTCTGCAGTCAGATTAATTGCATGCTGAATGAATATCGTATCAGTAAACGCTCTACCCGATTGTGCAGTGAATTTAAAGACTTCTCCTCCCTTGTGATTGGCATTGAAAGGTTGAAGTGTAAATTCATAGTCACCAAATTTCTGCAACGTGCCTGGTATCAGTATAGAATCTGCTAATTTACTTGCATTCCTATTCATTTGTTTACCAGTCTTATGGTCAAAATAAGAGACTTTTACATATTCATATTTTGAATTCTCTTTCTTGTCCCAATATAAAACGATTTGACCAGGTTTCGGCTTTGATGTAATATTCGTAATTCCGCCAGGTGCACTCGCTGAATATTCTTTCATATAAATCGACTCATCTTCTTGGCAAGACGCAAAGAAAATCATCGAAAATAATAGTATTAAAATTCTATAATTATTCATAATATTTATTTTTTAATAGCCTGGGTTTTGGACTAAATTTGGATTTTTTTGTACTTCCCCAAAAGGAATTGGTAATAAATAATGTGTTGGTGTTGTAAAATTTCTAATAATCCCTGTCAATTTTGTTTTTCTTGAGAAACTAGAAATTGTTGTTCCGTCAACGTTCATTCCTTCTGGAACTTTATTAAATAAATCACCTGCTAGCAACCATCTTCTCATATCCCAAAAATTTTGGTGCTCTAGGTACAATTCTATCATTCTTTCTTGGCGTACAATTTCTCTTAACTTGTCCTGAGTCAAAGCTACACCGATGCTACCCCAAGCTTGTTCTAGCGTTGGGATACCTGCTCTTTCTCTAATTTTGTTGATGTAAATTTTTGCCTGATCTAAATTATTGGTTTCCACACAAGCTTCTGCATAATTTAAGTACAATTCGCCTAGTCTCACCACGGCCCAAGGATATTCAATATGCCCTGAACCGCTTTCGCTGGCTGTGTTCCCTGGGTGAACTCCTTTTTTACTCAAGAAACCTGATGGTGAATAGTTGTTTGTTCTTCCATGGCGACCTGCATTATCATTACTTGTGAAGAAAGTTACTATTTTCTTATTATCAATACCTCTTTTATATTCGGGTAAATAAGCCCATTTTTCATTTGCCTGTGTTGTTTGACCTTGCGCTTCATAATATCCTCCGTGGAAATCAATCCATGCGTAATATCTTGGCTCTCGGCGTAAATTCATCAAAGAAGTTTCACCTTCACCATTGATGTCTCCCGTAGGGAATGTCACTACATCAAATCTATTATTAAACTCAAAGTTAGGGTCTTGGTCTATCGGCAACCCGTTTTCTGTATAGAATCGATCTAGCATTGCTAAAGTTGGTGCGATTCCGTTCCAGGTTCTACCTGTCCAGAAAGGTCTTGATTTATTTTGTAAACTATAGCGCCCCTCAGCTCTTGCATCTATCCAAATAGCTTCTTTGGAGTTTTTATCTACGGCATTAAACCTCAATGCTCTTTGTGTTTGGTCTGCGGGTTCAGGTAAATTAGGGAAGTTTCTAGAATCATCAGAAATATACAATCTAATACCTGCAGCTTCTGCTTCTTGAATTGCTTTCAAATTAGCTTCTCTCGCCAACTCCCATTTTTGGATACTATAGTTTAAATTCATTAACTTTTCTCCATCTTTATTTTCAAAGTTAGAATAGAATTTACTGTTTCCATTGAATAGAGGTGAAGCTGCATATAAAAGTAATCTACCTTTTATGGCACTCGCCGCTACATTGGTGGCTAAACCTTTTCTGATATCAGTTCTGTCTGTAGGTAAATTCACCGCAGCTTCATCAAATTTTGCTGCAATAAAGTCTACACATTCGTCAAAAGGTCTTCTCCCTAAGTAATCTTGCGGCGGAGTCAATATACTAGGTTCTTCTTTCACCAAAATAATGGGACCATAAGATCTTAAAAGTAAAAAGTGATAATACCCAATCAAGAAATTAGCTTGCGCAATGTAATCTTTCTTGGTATCTTCATCCAGTTGTGGTACAGAATTAATGTTATTGATGAGTCTATAACATTGTTTGATTCCACCAAATAATGTGTCCCAATAGGAAATCACTGGGTTGTTTGCTGTGAAATTCCCTTGTGGAAATCTAGCAAAAATTTCATGTTCAAAAGCGGTAACTACCTCATCTCCTGTAAACCAGTCTAAAGAGCTTGCTCCCAATCTTGGGTTGGGGATATAAGAGTAGCATGAATACAGAAAACGTTCTGCTGCTCTTGGGTTTGCAAAAGCCTCTGCTTCTGTGGCAATTTCATCAGGAGCTACATCTAAATAATCTGTACAAGAATTACTTAACATTATTGCTAAAAAAGCTATTAATATTTTAATTTTTTTCATGATTTTTTAATTAATTGTCATTTTAAATCCTGCATTAAAAGTTCTTTGAGTAGGGTATCGCAATCCATTACCACCTCCTTGCTCAGGATCCCATAGTTTAAATTTAGAAAAAGTTAATAGGTTTACGCCACTTATATAGAATCGCATATTTTTATAAGTATATCCTATTTCTGCATTTTTTAATTTTAAGAAAGCTCCATTTCTTAACCAATAGCTAGAAACTACCGTGTTATTAGCATGGTCATTCTTAGTCAATCTTGGGTGAGCAGCAGTCACGTCTTGATTTGTTGGACTCCAGTGAGAGTCTGCAATCCATTGCAATACATTGTCTCTTGCATTGGTACCAAATGGTGAAATGTTATTTACAGCTAATGATGTATGTGCTACGCCTTGGAAGTATAAACCAAAATCCCATTTTTTGTACTGAACATTAGGCCCAAATCCATAAATAATTTCTGGAACGGTGGGATACCCCATATACACTCTATCATTTGAGTCAATCTGCCCATCAGCAACGCCATGGATATTTGGAATATCTTTGTATTTAATATCACCAGGCGCTACATTCCCACTAATCAACTGTTTTGCACGATTGTTCACTTCTGCCCAATCATAGAACAGACCTTCTGCCACGTAACCTAAGTGTGTATACAAACTTCTGCCTACGTTTTTCAAGTTAGGATATTCTTGAAAACTAGGCTCATCATATTTCAAAATTTCATTAGTTACATAAGTGAAGCTTCCTTGAAAGTCTACTCTCAAATTTCTATTAAAATTTTTGGTATAATTAACCGAGGCTTCAAACCCTTTATTTTTAACCTCAGCTGTATTCCCATAAACTATTGTACTTGATGTTCCTAAATAGTTGGCTATTGTCCCACGACGTTGGAAGATGTTTCTTCTAATTTCTTGGAAAATATCAAAATTTAAACTTAAGCTATTGAATAGCCTAGATTCTAAACCTATATCGATTTTTTCTCCTACTTCCCAAGTCAAATTATTATTTTGGAAACGGTCGTAAGATGGACCTGTCAAATGATAATTTTGGTCTATCCCTGTTGTAAATCCTCTATTGTACAAATTAATATTTGCCAAGTATAAGAATCGGTCTCCACCGATTTGGTCATTTCCTACAAGCCCCCAAGAGGCTCTAACTTTTAAATCTTGTATAACATTTTTTAATGACGCAAAATAATCTTCTTGGCTTAAGTTATACCCCAAAGCAACAGATGGAAAGAAGCCCCAACGTTTACCAGGAGCAAAGTTCTCTGAACCGTTATAACCTGCATTGACCTCTATCAAATATTTTTGGTCATAATTATAATTAATACGTCCTGCTACACCTTGCTTTCTTCTAGGTAATGAATTTACTAAAACTCCATAAGATGTTGAAGCGCCTAAGTTGTTTAAGTTAAATTCATCTTGGTTATAAATCAAAGCTACATCAAAATTATGCACACTATTAAAGCTTCTGTTATAATTCAAAATCCCTTGCATATACAACCTTCTATCTCCACTTGTGCCACTAGTAGAGTTTAAAACAATATTGCTTTCTGTTCCTAATAAGCCTAAAGAATAATCATATCCTCCATTTGGTAATTTAGAAAAAGAAGTTAACCTGAAGGTGTTATACGGCGCCACACGATTAGCCGTTGTGCTAGACCAGTTTTTGAACGTTGCTAAAGCATTAAAGCTCAATCCTTTTACCAAAAAATCAAATTTTTGATTAAACTCCAAAGTCGCAATTACCATGCTAGAAAATGAGTCACTATAACCACTCACTAAACTGGCCAAAGGGTTATATGGGGCAACGTTACTTCCAGAAAAAGCTCCCCATCTCACGTAGGACACAACACTATCTTTTGGGAACATAATAGGGAAATCTACTGGGTTTGCTCTAATCGCATATTGAAACAAATCATTTGAACTTACCGACGGTCTTCTGCTATTTGTCAATTGAGTATTCAATCTTAATGAAATTTTTGAATAATTACTCAAATGCGCATTAATATTATTTTGGAATGAAAATTTGTGAATATTAATATTATTATCAAAAGAGAAAAAGTCTGTACTTCGTCCTCTCATCATCCCTGTCTCATGATTATAAGTACCACTCATGAAGTAATCCAACTTCTTGCCTCCCCCACGAATATTGAAGTTCACTTTTTGATTATGTGATGAATTTTTAAACAACTCTTTATACCAATTTATATCAGGATATATATAGGGGTCTAGCCCTTTTATCGTACCATTGATTTGATCTTCTGTAAATCTCGCAACACCAGAACTCAAGTTATCAGAAGCTTCATTAAATAACCTCATATACTCCGCTCCCGAAACCATTTTGGGAATGGATGTAGGCGTGTTCACATAACTCTCTAAGCGGAAATTTATTTTTGGCTTATCTAAATTTGCACCAGATTTGGTGGTAATTATCATCACACCATTTGCACCACGCGTACCATAGAGAGCTGTAGCCGTTGCATCTTTCAATACAGAAAAACTTTCAATCACATCAGGATCTATTGAATTCAAATCTCCTGATGAAACCTGAACTCCATCCAATATAATCAAAGGCGAACTTACTCCACTAATCGTTGAAATACCTCTAATGTAAAAATCTGAAGCATTTCGCCCTGGCTCACCAGATCTTTGGTATGCAATCACGCCCGAAACTCTACCCGCAAAGCTATTAGATAGATTTGCACTCGGGACTCTTAAATCCTCTGGCTTAATAGAGGTAATTGAACCAACCACACTTTCTTTCTTTTGCGTACCAAAACTCGTCACTACTTCTAGCTGAACCTCATTGGTGACAATGTTAATCTCACCCATATTCAACTGAAGAACATCCACTGTGACTTCGCTCAAAGTAATCGGGTTTACTACCTTCAGCTTATCACCTACCTTACCATCTATCAAAAACGTACCGTCTTCGTTAGACAACACTTTCTTCTCTGTATTCAATACAGAAATCTCAGCACCTTCAATGGGGCCTAAATCGTCCACCACCGTACCTGTAATTTGCGCAGATAATGCTGCCAATGCCATAAGCAACATTATACTCCATAAACTTTTCAATAAAGACATATACCTATGTGTTTTTTAATTTATATAAATTTAACACAAATTTCATTAAACACAATTAATCTTAACCTAATTTTAATCATGTATTAATAAATAAATTATTGAAAAATCAAATAAATAACAGATAAACGATATTTAATTAAAATAAATCAATTTACAATCCTATGTTTTGTATATATCCTAATAATTAATTTAAATAATAAAGAAAAACATAAAATAAATTTTACCTTAATTTAAAATCATTCCAAATAAAAAGATCAAGATTTCTCTTGACCTTTTCATTTTTTCAATTAAATAAATCCTAAAATTTTTAAAGCCTTATAAAATTTTGTGTTTTCTTAAGCCTTTAAATTTTTTTTCATAATTTCTCGTTGCTCATCTGCCAACTCACTATCTACCAAGATTCTCCCACTATGCTCATCCAAAATGATTTTCTTTCTCATCGCAATTTCCATCTGCCGCTGTGGCGGAATAGTGAAAAACGAACCTGCCGAAGCTCCTCTCTCTACGGGGACCACAGCCAAGCCATTCTTCACAGAATTTCTAATTTTTTTATAAGCCTTCAAAAGTTTTGGCTCAATTTCCTTACCGTATTTTTCTGCAAGCTCTGTCAATTTCTGTTCTTCTTTCTCGGTATCTTTCACAATATCCTCTAGCTCTTGTTTTTTATGCTCCAGATGAGAAGTATAAGATTCAATTTTCTCATTCAGTTCAGCCAAACTTTCTTTTTTATGTTCGATTTTAGCCTTAGCTTCCTTGATTCTTTTCTCGCTCAACTTGATTTCCAGCTCTTGGTACTCCACCTCTTTAGACAAAGCCTCAAACTCTCTGTTGTTTCTTACATTATCCTGCTGCTTGGTATATTTTTCCATCAAAGCTTCAGAAGTTTTTATAGCTTCTTTCTTTTCTTTAATGTCTTTATTCAAGTCATCAATTTCTTTCTCAATCTTTTCCACACGAGCGCCCATCCCAGCAATCTCATCATCCAAATCCTGAACTTCCAAAGGCAATTCACCTCTTGTATTTCTGATTTGGTCTAATCTGGAATCGATTAATTGCAGATTATATAAAGACCTTAATTTCTCTTCTACCGTTGGCTCTAAATTTTTATCACTCATAAGATTAATAGTAGTTTACTGAATTTGTATTAATCCGCGAAATGCGGACAGCAAAATTAGGGAATTTTTCTGAAAGATAATTTTTTATGATTAATTTATTCCATTGTTCGCTCTCATAATGCCCTACATCACAAATCATGAAATTTTCTAAGCCTTTAAAAAAATCGTGATATTTAAAATCTGCCGAAACAAAAACTTGAGCTCCCTGCCGTTGTGCCGCAGCAATAGCAAATGCGCCTGAGCCTCCCATAACTGCTACACGCCGCACATTCAATGGTAAAGGAGTGGAATGTCTTAGCATTTTTAAATTAAAAACCTTTTTCACATGTTCCAAAAAAAGTTCTCCATTCATCGGCTCTACCAAGTTGCCTACTCTGCCCATCCCCAGCTGATTGCTCTGATTTTCTAGCAACAACACATCATAAGCCACTTCCTCATACGGATGCTTTTCTTTCATCGCTGCGATGACTTCTTTCAGATGATTTTTCTTCACCAAGACTTCTACACGCATTTCTTTTTCCAAATGAATCTGATTTATTTCTCCCACAGCAGGTTCAGCCCCAGCCTCTGCCCGAAAGCTGCCCGTTCCCGTACTGCTAAAGCTGCAATGGCTATAGTTGCCTAGTTGCCCTGCCCCAGCTGCAAAAATCGCACTCTTTACTTCTTCTGCCTGAGCCTCAGGAACAAAGAAAATTAGTTTGTACAAAAATTGCTCTGCTGGTATCAGAACTTCTGAATTTTCGATGCCCAATCGGCGACAAATCTCTTTGTTGGGGCCGTTTTCTGTTTGGTCTAAATTGGTATGGAGCGCAAAAACAGCAATATCATTTTTAATTAATTTCATTAGCATTGCTGCGGTAGGCTCTGCGGCATTTAATTTTTTTAAGCCTTTAAAAATTAGGGGGTGAAAACAAACAATCAAATCTGCTTGTTCTTCGATGGCTTCTTCTACCACTTGTGGTGTCACATCAAAGGCTACCAAGATTTTTTGAACATCTTGCTCGGCATTACCGAGCAAAAGCCCTACGTTATCAAAATCTTCTGCCAGTTCTGCTGGTGCCCATTCGTTGAGACTTTTTATAATTTTTTTTAACTTCACGTTTTTTAAAGCCTTTTTAATTTAGTTAGATTTCAGTACGTAAAAAACTTGAATTTCATCATTGGGTAATTCTTCTTCCCAAAAACGATTTCCTAAAACTAATTTTTCTTGATTTGCGAAATTCCTCAATTTAGTTAAAGTCTTTTCTAGATTAGACAACCTTGGGTTGTACTTCAATGTCAGTGCTTTACCGCCTTCCACGGGGTAGTACTGCATGCCATCCACCAATTCAATTTCTTGCTCCACGGGGTAACCAAAAATCATACTTTTCAGATTTCTTGAGGCATCATATTTTATATAATAGGTGTAGGCATTTCCTATCACCTCATCGCTTAAGCGCTGAGAATCTTTCAAATAACTGTAGAGCATTGCCAGCGACTCCTCTTTAGCCATATTGAATTCTTCTTCGCTAAAACTGGTTTCTTGCACAAAACCTAAAATCTTTTGATTTTCAACGCTCACTTCCACAGGCGTATCTCTTAGCTTTTGCGTTGTGTCACTTGTATTTTCACTCAGGTATTTCTCCAATTGAATTAAATTTTCTTCTATTTTTTTTTGAATTTTATTTTTGATTAAATAATAATAAACTTGATAAGGATATTGACTCTCAGCACTATCAAATGTAAAAATAACTTTGGTGCGTCCATCATCCAATTGCTGTAGAATCACTTCCCCCGTGTGATTGGGGTTCTCAGGGATTTCAAAATCATAAAAAATAAATTCGTTTTGCTTTGCTTCAGTAATCTTCACGCGGCCTAAAATTTCTCCTTTTTCATCTTTCCAAACATAAGAAGCGCTAGCTCCCTCGGCGGGTTTACTGTATTGATGCTTTGTATTCTCTTTTGCTTCCCATTCAAACCATTCAGAGAATTTTTGCACATTGGCAAAAGCATTGTAAACCGTCGGCAAATCTTGTTCATAAATATGTTCTGCTTCTTGATGAATCGTCTTTGGCAAAAAAAATGGAACCACTGCAATGGCAACTAATAAAAGTAAGAGCAGAATGATTATTTTTTTCATCATTTAATTTTTTTTGTCAAATATAAGAGGTTTGTCAAATAATTTTTATTATAATTTCTATTTTTGAAGTAAATTTTTTAGCCCATGAAGATTTTTAATTTCATTTTATTTATTATCTCATTAAGCCAATTTCAATCTTGCCAATCAAAAGCTTATGCCGCTTTGCACGATGTAGAACGTGGCTTGTTTCTTGACCGAGCTTATAGCGTTTCAAATTCAACCTTCTTCCAAAGAAGGCTAGAAAGCGATGTGGAATCTGCTAGAAACAATTGGGTCATCGTAAACCAAGATATAGAAAATGTCTATTTCGGGAAAATTTCACACAACAAAAATTACCTCATGGTTGCTCCGTTCTATAAAACCGATAAATCAGCTTTAGAAGACATTTTCCCAGGCTATGCCTCTATCGACGGAAAAACCATCAAAGCCAAAGTTTTTGAAGATTTCATAAAACCCACCATAAAAGAAAGGCTTGTGCCGATTTGCCCTCAAAGCTACTCTGTCGATTATTCCAGAAAAAAGTATCTTTTAACCAAAAATGGAATAGAATCTGATATTGTATTTACTGGCCGTTGCTACGAAGATAAATTATTCAATGCCAATATTCGCATCACCATGAGTGCCAAAGATTTAGAAATCATCGAAAAAGAAATCACAGTTAAATAAATTAATTTAATTACTAATGAATATTCAAGAGTTATTAACAGGAAACATCGGTGTACAGCGAATAAATCTTAGCGAAATGCGTGCTATCAAAAAGATTCTTGATGACAACGGCGATGCTAGCATTGCAGGGAAAGCCCTAGATTTAGGCTCAAAATTATTGGGCGGATTTTCCCGTAAATAATTTTTTAAGCCTTAAAAAATTTTAAATGAAAAATTAAAAGTGTTTCTTTTGTGAAGCACTTTTCATTTTTCCTAAAGCTTTAAAAAATTTCTGAAAATAAAATTTAATCATAAATCAAATATTTGCTTTTTTGTAATTTAAAAAAACATTTTATGGATAAAATTAAAACACCTCATGATTCATTGACTACTCTTACCAATATTGTTCTTCCCAACGAAACCAATCACCTGAACAATATGTTTGGCGGGGAATTACTGGCTCGCATGGACCGCGCTTGTTCTATCGCTGCTCGTCGCCATGCACAAACAAAACGGGTCGTTACAGCAACGGTAAATCAGGTCGACTTCAAGCAGCCGATTCCCGTGGGGAGCATCGTGAAGATCGAGGCAAAGGTCTCAAGAGCTTTTCGCTCAAGCATGGAGATTATTGCTGATACTTGGGTTGAAAATCCCGAAATTGGCGAAAGGGTATTGACGAATCAAGGAATTTATACCTTTGTAGCTGTGGATGAAAATAATAAGCCTATAGAAATCCCTCAAATTCAACCACAATCAGAAATTGAAAAAGAGCGTTATGATGCTGCTTTACGACGCCGGCAATTGAGCCTAATCATGAGTAAAAAACTTGACCCCAAGGATGCTATAGAATTGAGAAATTTTTTGTTTCCTACCGAAATTGAAAAATAATTTTTAAAGCCTTAAAAAAAAATTCGGATTTTTCAACCCGAATTTTTTTACTTTTTTTTCACAAAAACTTAATTGTTTTTATTTAATTCATTACTTTTTTTCATCTCTTCGCCTATCATATTAGCAGCGGAAAACGAAGCCACCATATTATTTAGCATATCACCTGCGGCATTTGGTGTGTTGGGCAATAAAATTAAGTTGGACTTATTGGTTGATCCCATTGCATTGAGCGTATCGTAATGCTGAGTTACCACAATCAGTGCAGAAGCTTCTTGCGAATTAATTCCAACTTTATTGAGTACATTTACAGACTCTTCTAAACCTTTGGCTATCTCACGCCTTTGGTCTGCAATACCCTGCCCTTGCAAGCGTTTGCTTTCAGCTTCAGCTTTTGCTTTCTCTACAATCAAAATACGCTGTGCATCACCTTCGTACTGAGCTGCAATCTTCTCTCGCTCAGAAGCGTTGATGCGGTTCATTGCTTGTTTTACTTGCTCATCAGGGTCGATGTCGGTTACCAAGGTTTTAATGATATCATAACCGTATTCATTCATCGCATCTTTTAGTTCTGATTTCACTGCAATAGCAATGTCATCTTTCTTTTCAAAAACATCATCTAAACGAAGTTTTGGCACTTCGGCTCTTACTACATCAAAGATATAAGAGGTAATCTGTGCCTGCGGGTTATCTAGTTTATAAAATGCATCATAAACACGTTCTTTGATGACGACGTATTGCGTTGAAACTTTTAATCTCACAAATACGTCATCTTTGGTTTTAGTTTCCACTGCGACATCCAATTGTTGAATTTTGAGACTCACACGCCCCGCAATTTGATCTACAAATGGAATTTTAAGATGAAAACCTGAATTTCTAACGCTTTGGAATCGCCCCAAACGCTCGATAATCACTGCTGTTTGCTGGCGAACGATAAACCACAAACCGAAAAAACTGAGGATGAATATGGCTACAAAAAGTATAATCCATATATCTGAAATGAAAATATTCATTTTATTAAATTTTAAATTTCATAATAAATCTATAATAAACCTAATTCAAACTTAGCTTCTTCACTCATTAAATCTTGCGACCACGGCGGGTCAAAAGTTAATTGAACACTGGCTTTAGTAATTCCTTCTACTTCACCTGCTTTCTCTTCTACTTCTGAGGGTAGACTTTCTGCCACTGGGCAATTGGGTGTTGTGAGTGTCATCAATATTTTTACTTCACCTTCAGTGCTCACATGTGCATCATAAATCAAGCCCAGCTCGTAAATGTCTACTGGGATTTCTGGGTCATATATGCTTTTAAATACTTTCACCAGCTCTTCACCCAAGGCTTGTATTTCTTCGTTATTTAATTCTTTCATTTTACCAAAAATAGTAATTATTTGAAATCAGCATTGGTTACACCTTTATTAAATACAATTTTTTGGACTTCTAAAACCATTTCTTGTGCTCCAACTTTTTGAATCATTTGGTAAGGCATCAAAACTCCATCAATTTTTTTATAATTTTTTAAATCCATCTCTATTTGTATAGGGCCTTGTGGTGTTTCTGCTTTCTCTACCGTACGAACCAAAAGCTTTGATTTCTGGTCATAATATTCTATTTTTTGTTTTCCGCCAATGTTCACAATTAGTTTATAAGCCAAGTTTTCATTAATTTTTTCTAAATCTTGTAAAGTAATTTGGTCTGTGGTGTAGAAGGCTTGTGGAATGATGCCTGCTCGAGATTTTTGATCGGCGACCTCTTCTCCTGATTTTTCAGAATTGCCCATCATTCCATTTACCACTTCTTTTTCTCCATCAAAAATGGTTGATATCATCACATTTCCATTCATTTTCATGACTGTTTTTTGCTTATTAGGTGCTAAATTGGTTATTTCTCCTTGTATTGGCTGCGGAGCTAAACCATTGATTAAAAATTCCGTGCGCATAGATTTAAGGTTTTTGACTTTTTCTTTGCCTCCTATTTTTTCAAGATAGGCTTGTATCACTTTTTCGGCAGTCATTTCACCTAGATTCGCTGACTTCTCTAGTGGATTCCTTGTTTCGTTCCCATGTCGGTCAAAGAAACGAATCGGAATATTCATTTTTTCTAAGGCTGGTAAAATTTCTGGGGCATTGCCTACGACTATGATTCTAGAATTATCATACTTGAAGTATTTCTGCGCTACACGTTGCACATCTTCTACCGTTACATTTTGTAGGTTTTTTATATAATTCTCATAGAAATCATCAGATAGGTTTTGTGTTTTGATGTTTAAAGCTAAACTAGCTACGGTTTCTGGCTTTTGAACACTCATAACGAAATTCCCAATGTATTTAGCCTTCGCGATTTCTAATTCTTCTGCTGTCACAGGCTCTTGTCTTATCTTTTTCAATTCTTTTCTCAATTCGACAATGGCACTGTCTGTCACAGAATTCCTCACGGAAGCTTCTGCAATAAAAGCTGAAACATTTTTATCTGCTGAAAGCCTTGAGTACGAGCCATAAGTCCAGCCATGAGCTTCTCTTAAATTTAGAAACAAACGGCCTTCTCCTCCACCTCCTAAAATTTGATTGGCCATGATTCCTGCAAAATAATCTGGGTCTGAAACTTTTAAATTAATAATATTGGCTACCATCAATTCCGTTTGCACAGCATTAGACATGTGAATAAAATTAATTTCAGGCGTTTGCAAATCAGCTGGGTCTGTGTATTTCACTTTTTCTACAGGAAAGTTTTCCCATGCTGCAAAAGCTTTTTCGACCATGGGTTTCACTTGATTAAACTCGACATCTCCTACAATGACCAAATAGGCATTCTCGGGAGAAAAAGTGGCTTGGTATTCTTTTACTATATCTTCAAATTCAACTTCTTGTATTGTTTCTTCTGTTGCAAATTCACCGTAGGGATGTTTCACACCAAAGACCAAGGCATGAGTTAAATCAGATGCTACCGAACCTACATTTTTTTCATTAGATTTGATGGATTGAATTAATTTTGATTTTTCTTTTTTAAATTCTTCTTTATCAAATCTCGGGGTCAAGGCTCCTTGTGCTGTCAATTCCAAAATTCTTGGGAAAAATCTTTTCAACGAACGTGCGCTGGCTCCATTAGCTCCAATGGTAACTGCTGCTCCCATCGATTCTATCTCTTCATTGAAGTCCTCTTTAGAAATCTCCTGCGTCCCATTGCCTAGTGTAGCAGAAAGCAAGTCACTCACGCCCTTTTTGCCAGCGTAAGCCTTCATTGGATTATCTAGAGACAAATTTAAAGCCACTCGGGGTAACTTATGGTTTTCTACTACGAGAACCTTTAGCCCATTGTCTAATTGAAATTCCTTTGGTTTATTAATATTTATTTTTGGCGCCGGCCCAGGCATTGGTCTAACGCTCCTATCTAGCAGTGCTTGGCTTTTAGTTGCTTGCGATGAGTTTTCTTGACTTCTTTGTGACTGTGTTGCACAGGCATAAAACAAAAAAATCGATAATATAGTGATATATATTTTTTTCATAAATTATTTACTTGCAGTTGATTTTTCTGGAATATAATCTAAAATTAAACGCTGATTAGGGTTAAGGTATTTATTCGCCACCTCTTTAATTTCTTCTTTAGTGATGCTTTTTAAAATTTCAATACTTCTGTTAACCAAGGAAGTATCATTATAGAGTAAATAACTCGTTGCCAAATTATCTGCCACGGCTTGAATGCTAGCATTGCTGTTCACAAAACTATTTTCAAATTTATTTCTCAAAGTTTGAAATTCTTTATCTGAAATCAAATTAGTTTGTAATTCTTTGATTTGCTCATCATAAGCATTTATTATTTCTTCTTTAGAGACACCATCCATGGGTAAACTATAAATGATGTACATCCCATAATCCTCCTGGCTATTATTAAATGCGCCAACGTCTAATGCTTTTTTCTCTTCATCCACCATTTTTTTATAAAGTCTTGAAGTCTTTCCACCTGTCAAAATTGTAGAAATCATATCTAGAACATAAGCATCTCTTTCTTTCATAGACGGAGTTCTGTATGCTGCTGCATACATTGGGATTTGCACATTTGGGTCTTCCCATGTAGCCTCTATCGGCTGGGTAATGGGATCTTCTTTGTAAACATTTCTCACCACGTCTTCGCCTCTTGGAATGCTCCCGAAATAGCGTTCAATCAACCTTTTGGTTTCTTTTTTTTCTATATCGCCCGCCACGACTAAAACAGCATTGTTGGGCACATAAAATTTATCAAAAAACGCCAAAAATTCATCCAAAGTTGCAGCATCTAGATGTTCCATTTCACCTATGGTCGTCCAGCGGTACGGGTGCTTGGTGAATAATTTTTCTTTAATAGCTTTTAAAATATTTCCGTAAGGTCTGTTATCTATTCGCAAACGCTTTTCCTCTTTCACGACTTCATTTTGTGTATCAACGCCAATTTGATTGATGACGGGATGCAACATTCGCTCAGATTCCATCCACAATCCTAATTCTAAATTGTTGGAAGGGAAGACTTCATAATAATACGTTCTATCATCAGTTGTATTTGCATTATTCTGCCCTCCGTTAGCTGTCACGATTTTAAACCATTCATTTCGTGCAATATGCTCAGTCCCTTCAAACAGAAGATGTTCAAAAAAATGTGCAAACCCCGTACGGTCAGGGCGTTCATCTTTCGCACCCACGTGGTACATCACAGAAGTCACTACAACTGGAGCTGACTTATCTTCATGCAAAATCACGTGCAAACCATTAGCAAGATCATATTCTTCATAATCAATCTGCTGAGCGGGACTTGCTACGCCGGCCAACGATAAAAAAGCAAAAATTAAATTTCTTATCATAACTACTATTCATTAATCGAGGCAATATAACATAATTCATCTGCTTTTCAAAATAGCTATATATTTTTTAAGCCTTAAAAAATTTTTATCGAAAAAAATCCTAAAGAAAAACTTTTGAGTAAATTCAATGATTTAAAAATTTATTGAGCCAATTCAAACATTAAAACAAAAAAATGTTTTAGTTTCACAAAAAATTTAAATTAAAAGAAGGGGAATTCTGAATAATTATTTTGTTGAAGTTTAAATAAATTCTTAGTTTCTACTTTGGAATAAAAATTGAAAAACAAGATTTCTCTATTCAGAACAAAAATATAATGCGTAACATGAAAAAAGTAGCCTTAACCTTTCTTGTGCTTTTAATCGCCGCCTGTAGTACCAACCCTATTACTGGTAAAAAAACACTTATTTTAGTAAGTAATTCTCAGTTATTCCCGATGGCTTTTCAGCAGTACAATCAGGTTTTAAAAAAAGAGCAGCTTTCTAAAAATACAGCCCAGACCAAGATGGTGAAAACAGTGGGAAACCGAATAAAGAATGCAGCCGAAATGGATTTGAAAGCTAGAAATCAATTGGATTTCTTAAAAGGTTACCAGTGGGAGTTTAACCTAATTGAAAATGACCAACTCAACGCTTGGTGTATGCCTGGTGGCAAGGTTGCATTCTATACTGGTATCATGCCCGTCTGTAAAAATGATGATGGTGTGGCCGTGGTAATGGGACACGAAATCACCCATGCTTTGGCAGAGCATAGTGCGCAACGCATGTCGCAAGCCATGCTCGCACAGGGGCTACAAGTAGCTGGGAATGTTGCTATGAATGATTCTCGATATCGAAATTTGTTTAACCAACTATACCCTGTAGGGGCACAAATGGGGATTTTGGCTTACTCTAGAAGTGCAGAGCTAGAAGCTGATAGAATTGGCCTCAGACTGATGGCAATGGCTGGCTATGACCCTCGTGAAGCACCAAAATTCTGGCAAAGAATGGAGGCTCAAAGCAAAGGATCTCGTTTGCCGGAGTTCCTTTCTACACACCCCAACCCTGGCAGGAGAATTGCGCAACTGGAGAAGGAACTTCCCAAGGTTTTACCTCTGTATTACCAAGCGACTGGTAAATCAGTTAGTTTAAATTAATTTTTTAAGCCTTTATAAATTTCCTTAAAATTAAAAATCTTGTCCTTTTTTATGGGGCAGGATTTTTTTAAGCTTTATAGAGCCTATTTTAATTTTATAAATCATTTCAGCAAACTATTTTTGTAGCATGGCAAAAAATAAACTTCAAAAGTTTAAAGAAAATTTAAACTTCCCGCATTTGATTCAGCCTAAAAGAGAAGAAGTTCTAGCTGGGTTTGAACTGAAAGGATATTGGAATGAAAAATTCTTTAAAAATGAAAATCCCATTACGCTAGAATTGGGCTGTGGGAAGGGCGACTACACCGTGGGACTTTCTCGCCATTATCCTGGACAAAATTTTATCGGCATCGACATCAAAGGAGCTCGCCTGTGGAGGGGTGCGAAAACTGTGGCGCAAGAGGAGATTCAAAATGTGGGTTTTATACGCACACAGATTGAGCTTTTGCCACATATCTTTGACGCTAATGAAGTGGCTGAGATTTGGATTACCTTCCCCGATCCTCAAATCAAATTCCGCCGTGCCAAACATCGATTGACTCATCCTGATTTTCTCAATAATTACTTTAAAATCCTAAAGCCTGGCGGTGCTATTCACCTAAAGACTGATAGTGAATTTCTGCACGGTTACACGCATGGCATCATAGAGTTGATGGGATTAAAAACTGTGATTTCTAACCACGATATCTATCATCCAGATACCTTTGAGTTACCTACTGAGGTGACAGAAATTCAAACGTTTTATGAAAAAAGATTCCGAGAGGAGGGCAAGAAAATTACTTATATCAAATTTTCAAAATAATTTTTTTAAGGCTTAAAAATTTTAGAACGGATAATTGATTCCAAATTGAACCTGAGGTCTTAAAATTTTTAAATCCCGAAACCAGCGGTTGCCTTCGGGGTAAGCAGGGTCGTGCAGTTTGTAGGCGAAATCCAATCGAGCTATTACAAACGTAAAGTCCAGCCTGGCGCCTAAACCTGCTCCTACAGCGATTTGCTTTAAGAAAGTATTCCAATGAAATTCAGTTTTAGGGCTTTCATTGTTTACACTCCAAATGTTTCCTGCATCTGCAAATACGGCACCGTTTAGGATTCCAGTCACAGGGAATCGCAATTCTGCATTCCATGTGATTTTCATATTATCAATGTAAGTTCCCCTATCGTTTGGTCTCAACGGGTTGGGGGACAATTCATAGGCCTGCCACGCACGGATGTCATTGGATCCTCCACCAAAATAGGAACGGCTGAAGGGTACAACCGTCGAGTTCCCGTAGGGCAACGCTATTCCCATAAAGTTTCTTAGTGCTAAGTGAAGTTTGGGTGAAATTTCTATTGTTTTTCTCACATCTAAATCAAACCTGACAAATTCAGAATAGGGGACGTTTCCTACCAAAAATTGGTCTTCGCCTATATAATTTGCATTGTTTTTAAATTTAAATAAATTCTTGAGCAAACGAAAATATGCTCCACTGACCGAGCCGCGGAAGTAAATGTACCACGGGTTGATTTTGCTTGGCGTTTTATTCTCGTTATAGGTATAAGAATGGCTAATTGTCTGGATCAAAACATCTTGAGTAATGTTTCTTTTTCGTAAAAACATATTACGAAAATCTGTGTAGTCTTCTAGCTTATAGCCTTGCTTGGGCAAAGATTTTCTAAAAACATCATCGCTATAAATGAGATTTTCTAATTCATTTTGGTTAATTCCTTGATTTTTATAGAGATTTTCTACGTTTGGACTATAAGAAAAGTAAGCTTCTTGGGTTTTATTTTTAATTTGATTATCAAGTGTGAAAATTCTATAGTATTTCTCTGCCTCTGTATGGCGTATATATTCTAAATCAAATGGAGAAAAAACATGCGAATTCAGCTCTGGCGTCATTTCATAACGTAAATAAGCCAAGTAGTTTCGGCTGCCTAAGCCAATGTTTTTCTGGCCACTCAAGCCAAGCCCAAGAGAAGATTTTGGATTATAGGTTTTGTCGACTAATTTTTCTGTATTGAAGGGCAGAAGCCAGCGAGGAAACTTTATTTCTGTTGTAAATGAAAGCTCATAGGCATTGAAAAATATATTTTGTTTTGAAGTCCCGTTGTTTACTGTTCCTACCGTTCCACGTAGATTAAAATTCAGGTTTTCCCCACTTTTAAAGACGTTTCTTGTCAATAAATTCAAACCTGGTGAAATTCCGAAATTGATGAATTCTGAATACATTCCCTCAAAACTTAATTCTAAATCATACTTTGGCTTGGGGCGTACATAAAAATTTGTGACTAAAGTTGAATCAAGCTGATTTTCAGGCTCCTTCAGCTCCAGTGCTGTGAGCGAAAAATTTTCTCTATCAAAAATCAATTTTCTTGTATTTTCTATAGATTCTCTACTGTAGAGCTGCCCTTCTTTTATCGCAATAGCATCTGTAAATACGCGTGGTTTAAATTTAAACGGCTCATTAGATTTCAGGTGATATCCTTGGTAAATTGTATGAAAAGTACTGTCATTCACATTATTGGTGAAAATCTGTATTGGCCCGTAATAATATTTTTTAAACTTGCGAATGGAATCTTCTTGCGACTTAGCAATTTTCATCGTTGCGTGCAAATTTTTATCATCAGTACTATCTATTTTAAAAATCAATTCATTCCCCAGCTCGTTAAATTTATAATAGCCTTGATTTTTAAAAATCTTTGTCAAGCGATCTCTTTCCTCTTCAAAATCTCTCACATCAAAACGCTGCCCGACCTTGATTTTTGATTCACCCATGGTTTCAGCATAGAGCTTTTCTAAGCTCGAATCTTCGATGCTTTGGTCAAAAGACATTATTTTAGAAGGTTCATTGATTTGTATATTATATTTCACTTGTGCTTTTTGTGTGGCTGTATCAATCTCAAAGCTAGGCGAAACTTTTGCATCAAAATAACCTCTTTCAAAATAAAATTTCTCTAAATTTTTGGCCGAAGCATAGCTTTTAGTCGTGTCTAAAGTAACTGGTTTAGAGCCTAAATTGTAGAACTGGCGTGTCAGCCAATTGGTCTGCCCTACATACTTTTGCACTCGATATTTTATGTACAAACTGTCTAAAAATCCTTGACTTCTTTCTTGGGGATTCGTGTTGTAATATTCTAAAAAAACACTATCTAGCTCAGCTGGGACTTGATTGTAAGACCAGTCTTGCAAAGGAATCAAACCAAAAACACGGTTATTGGATTTTTGTAAGATATATTCTTTTAATTCTGATTTAAATTTCTTCTTCCCTTCAAAATTAAATTTATTGGATTGTAAATAATATTCATCTTCGGGTACTTTTTTCGTAACATTGCAAGAAAACAAAAAAACAACCGAAAGTATCATCATCCATAAGTAAGGCATTCTTATAGGCATGTAAACTTTTTTATAAAATTATAGCGTAAAAATATGTTAACCAAAGCTGAAATCAAATTAATTAATCAATTGAAGCTAAAAAAAACCCGAGAAAAGCATCAACTCTTCATCGTAGAGGGAGACAAATCTATACAAGAGTTCCTAGACGGCCCATTTCAATTGGTCTCGCTATACAGCGTAGAAAATACTTTTTTTTCTAAAGGCTTAAAAAAAATCACACCACAAGAACTCAAAAAAATTTCACACCTTACAACTCCACAAAACAGTTTAGCCGTCTTTAAACTCCCCCACTGGGGAATCCCGAAAAAAAGCGGATTTTTACTAGGTTTAGACGGCATACAAGACCCAGGAAATCTAGGCACATTGATTCGCTTAGCCGATTGGTTTGGAATCACTCACATTATTTGCAGTAAAAATACAGTTGATGTTTTCAACCCCAAAGTCATTCAAGCAAGTATGGGCTCGCTCAACCGCATACAAATTCATTACTTGGATTTAGAGAGTTTTTTAAATGATTTCCCTGCCCCTATTTTTGGCGCATTCATGGATGGTGAGAATGTTTATCAAAAGAATTTATCGCCCGAAGGAATTTTAATTCTCGGGAACGAAGGTAATGGCATTTCCACTGAAATCAAAAATTTATGCACACAAAAAATCAGTATTCCTCAAGTGGAGAAAACGGGCAAAACTGAAAGCCTTAATGTCGCTGTAGCAGGGAGTATCCTGATCAGTCAATTCTATGCTAAAAGCCTCAGAAATTGATGATTGCTTAAATCACAAGATTAATTTTTTAAATTTGATTGAATTTTGTGTTTATTTTTTTTAAGGCTTAAAAAATTTTCTACGAATTCTACCAACTGTCAATCATGCCAAAATAACAAGAATGGTATTTTGATATTTAAGCCCAATTTCAGCCCAGCTAAATTCGCTTTTTTATTCTCCCGAAATTCAAACCCATAGCCAGCGGTGAATTCTAATAAATCTAAAATCGTGATTCCAGCTTCTGGCGTGACATGCCATGGCGAAACCGAGGTTCTAACTAGCCAAAAGGCAGAATTAATCTGACTTGAATAAGGGTCTATCACTGAATTTTTTAAATTAAATAAATAACCCAAATGTGCCTCTGGTATGGTGGTAAATTTCCCGCTAGGGGCTCCCAAATTAACTGCAATTCCTAAATCTACCACGTGATTATTTGGCCTAACGAAATAAGCGTCTAGCCCTCCTTCAAAATAACTAGCATCTTGATAAGTATAGCCTAAATTAAAGAGATAATAAGCTGTAAAATCCTGATATTGAGGTTTATGCTGAGCTTCAACGGTGCTAAACAAGCTACATATTATTATCAAAAAAAAATTTCTCATTCTTCTAAATTACGGTCAAATTTACACAAAAAAAGTCGCTCTCGATAAGCGACTTTAAAATTTTTAGTAACCTGTTCAAATTTTATATTTAATTTTTTTAAGGCTTTAAAAATTCTTACATCTTAAATCCTTGTGTGTACATTCTACCATAGCGGTCTAGGAAATTAACGGAAACATTCCCTTTGTAATTTTTCAATATTTTATCAATATCATTTTTAGAATTAATATCTTTCCCGTTGATTTTTGTGATGATGTAGCCTTCATTGATGCCAATTTGGGCAAAATCACTTCTGCTAGAAATGCTTGTTACCATCACGCCGTTTTTGATTCCATAGCGAGCTTTCATTTCATCAGTCAGAGGCTGAAAAGAAGCTCCCATTTTTTCAGTTGCTGTTAAATCAGCTTTAGAGCGGATTTTTGCATTTCCGTTGATGTCTTTTAATGTTACGTTATAATCTCGTAATTTTCCGTTTCTCTCTACAGTTACTTTCACCACATCTCCTGGGTTTTTAGAGCCAATTGCTACACTCAGGTTACTGTAAGCTGTCACAGGCTGGCCATCAATTTTTTTGATGAAATCGCCTTCTTCTATACCAGCTTCTATCGCACCACCATCATCGCTCAACTGGCTTACCATTATTCCGCTATTAGGCTTTACTTTTTTATCAAATTCTTTGTTGTATTGTTTTACCATTTGCTCATCAGAGGTATCTAAAATCCCAACTCCTAGGAATCCTCGTTGCACCATTCCGTATTGTTTTAAATCACTCACAATCTTCTGAACGATATTGGATGGGACGGCAAATCCATAGCCTGCGTAACTTCCTGTCTGAGAGAAAATTGCCGTATTAATCCCGACCAAATGCCCATTAGTATTCACCAAGGCTCCTCCTGAGTTTCCTGGGTTTATGGCAGCATCTGTCTGAATGAAAGATTCTATGGGGTGATCTCCATTTTTTCCTAAAATATTGATACTTCTTCCTTTTGCACTTACGATACCCGCGGTTACTGTAGAATTCAAACCAAACGGATTCCCTACTGCTAAAACCCACTCGCCTACTTTTAAATTATCTGAATTAAAGAAAGATAAATAAGGTAAATTATCTTCATCTATTTTCAGCAGAGAAATATCTGTATTCGGGTCTGTTCCGATGACTTTTGCTGTGTAATTTTGCTTGTTATTGAGTGTTATTTCTACCTTTGTCGCGTTTTGAATCACGTGATTATTGGTCACGATGTAGCCATCTTTTGAAATGATGACTCCAGAACCAGCAGTCAGAGGAACTTCTTTTTGTTCACTCTGTGGTTGCCTTTGCTGGCCTCTAAATCTTTCACCAAAAAAATGCTCAAAAAACGGGTCGCTAAACATGTCGCCAAACGGATTACCACCGCTCTGGCGATTTGAGCGCGTCCCATAGTTAGTCACACTCACAACGGCGTTTACTGAATTTTCTGCCGCTTTTGTGAAATCAGGCAAATCAGTCCCCGCAGAGGTGTAATTATAAGTTGCAAATTGCGCATTTCCATTTTGCTCTGGCTGTAGGGTTGCTACAGAATTAGAGGAAACATCATTACTTTTATTATACTCTATCAACCCAAAAGTTGTGCCTGCGCTCACAACGCCTACCAATGCATAAGTTAATAAATTTTTCATATTTCAATTATTTTAAAAATCTTTCTATTCTGAATTAAATTTTAACAAATTTGATACCAATGAATTTTACGTTTCAAACGGTTTAACTTGGTTTAACATCACTTAAACTAACTTTAAATTATTTTTTGCCTTATTTTGCCATTAATTTATTTTAAATCATGGGAATTTATTTCTATAAATACCAAGGGACTGGGAATGATTTTGTAATGATAGATGCTATCAATCAATCAATTAAACTCAACAGGGAACAAATTAATCAACTTTGTGACCGTAAATTTGGTATTGGGGCTGATGGTTTAATAATTTTAACACGCCAACATGGCAATTTCTATATGAATTATTACAACAGCGATGGCAAAGAAAGTAGTATGTGCGGCAATGGTGGGCGTTGTTTTATAAAATTTTTATCTGATTTAAACTTGATTGAAAAAAAAGTTGAATTCTTTGCCATAGACGGCTGGCACAGCGGGAAAATCAATGAAAATCAAGTCAGTCTTGAATTAAAAAATATTTATGAGATTCAACAAAACAAAGATTTCATTTTTTTAGACACAGGCTCACCACATCACGTAGAATTTAGAGAAAACATTGATGATATTGATGTTGCTCAAGCAGGCAGAGCCATCCGATATTCTAAGCTTTACCCAAACGGAACGAATGTTAATTTTGTAGAAATCATTTCACCAGAAAAAATTAAAGTCCGAACTTACGAGCGTGGCGTAGAAGATGAAACGCTTTCGTGTGGCACTGGAGTTACGGCGGCGGCAATCAGTGCAAATTTTCTAAGCCTTATAAAAAACAAACAAATTTCTGTAGAAACAAAAGGCGGTGATTTGCAAGTCTGTTTTGATGAAAATGAATCCCAATATACCAACGTGTGGCTCACTGGGCCTGCGGAGCAAGTTTTCAAAGGTCTAATCGAAATTTAATTTATGAAAAAAATCCTTTTATTCATCATTATTTTAATCTTTTTCCAATCTTGTGGCTATCTGCAAGGGAATAAAGAAAATGTAGCAAAAGAAAGTGTTTTATACATTCCGCAAAACGCTAGTTACAAGCAAGTTTTAGATTCTCTAAGGCATAAACTGAGCGATGTAGAATCCTTCGACTCTTATGCCAAGACTAAAAATTATCAAAAAAACATTAAAGCTGGACGCTATATTTTAACTCCAGGGAAAACCAATGAAGAGTTGGTGAGCAAACTGATGCTCGGGGAAGAAGATGAAATAAATCTGATGATTACCAATGAGCCGACCATTTTCCATTTGGCTCGTGATGTTGCAAAAAAGATCACTGCCGATTCTGCTGAAATTGTAAATGCTATTTTAAATCACCCTCAACTTAAAGAAAAAGGTTTAGATTTAGAAACATCCAAAATTTATTTCATCCCCAATACCTATCGTTTTTTTTGGATAACAAGCGGGGAGGATTTTGTAAACCGAATGATAAAAGAACATGATGTCTTCTGGAACAAAAAGCGTTTGGAAAAATTAAAAAATTCAGGAATGACGGAATTAGAAGTCTACACCTTGGCTTCCATCGTGCAAATGGAATCAAGCAAAATAGATGAGCAGCCCAAAGTCGCTAGAGCTTACCTAAATCGCTTAGAACAAGGGCATTACCTACAAGCTGACCCAACTTCTGTCTATGCTTGGAAATTGCAAAATGGCTTCACACAGCAGGTGCAGCGCGTCTACCACAAACACTTGAAAACCATCTCTGCCTACAATACTTACAAAAACCCAGGTTTACCGCCTGCACCTATTACATTGCCCAATCCGTCAGCTATAGATGCAGTTTTGAGCCCAGCCAAGCATGATTTCATTTTCTTTGCGGCTGACCCTGACCGCCCAGGTTATCATAATTTCACCAGTAGCTATGCTGAACATCTAAAAAATGCTAAAAAGTACCACAATTGGCTGAAAGCAAATAACATTAAATAATTTGGGGGCAAGTGTTTATTTAAATTTTAGTAAAATTTTTTAAGGCTTAAAAAATTTTTATTGATACAAATTGCTCCCGTCTATAAAGTGAAAAACTTCTGGCGGCAGAAGTGGTCGCACATTTTTTTTCTCAGCAATAGCTTGACGAATGAACGTGGAAGAAATTTCAATCACAGGGGCATTTTCTACTCTAAAGATTCGCTGCATATCCACTTGTGGCGTTTTACTGCCAGGGTGTAAGCGCGGGTAAACCCAAATATCATATTCGCTGACCAAAAACTCTGAATTTCTCCATTTGTGCAAGCCTCCTAAATTATCTTCACCCATGATGAGCGAAAATTCATGATGCGGGTATTTCTCTCTCAAAATGGCTAAAGTTGTCACCGTATAATTAGGCTGTTGCAACCTAAATTCAATCGTGCTAGAAAATAAATTTGGGTAATTTTCTATCGCCAACTCCACCATATTGAGCCGCGTGTAATCATCAGTAAGGTTTTCATTTTTTTTGAACGGACTGCGAGGCGTCACTACAAACCATACTTGGTCTAAACTTGAATATTGCTGAATGTGGTGGGCTAAAATTAAATGCCCCTGATGAATGGGGTTGAAGGTTCCAAAAAATAATCCAATCTTCATATTTGTAGTTTTTCGATGTAAAAATATAATTTAGCAACGTGAAACCACAAAAATCTTTTACTGTCGACGAAATTAAGGAAAAAATGGGGCATTATTGTGCTTACCAAGACCGATGCCATTTTGATGTAGAGAAAAAATTGAATGAATTCCATCTGATTCCTGAAGCTCGAGAAGCAATTTTGATTTACTTGATTCAAGAAAATTTTTTGAATGAAGAGCGTTTTGCTCACAGTTTTGTGCGAGGGAAGTTTAATCAAAAAAAGTGGGGGAAATTGAAAATTAAAGTGGAATTAAAAAAACGTTCAATCCTGCCCCGATTGGTTGAGCAAAGTCTGAGCAAGGAAATCGATGCAGATGAATATTACCAAACGGCAAAAGATTTAATTCAGAAAAAAATCCAACTTATTCAAGAAAAAAATGAGTTCCGTAGAAAAATGAAAGTAGTGAATTATATGCAACAAAAGGGCTATGAATCGGCACTTATTTTTGAGATTTATGAGGATTTATCAAACAATATTTCAATAGGGTAAATATTTTCTTCCAAATCCAGCATGGCGTTAATCAAACCAAATTTCTCAAAATCCACCAAGTTTTTCACGCCAATTCCTAAGGGTTTAATTAATTTATTATCTAGTAAAAACTGCCGTTTTGTCCCGTTGAGCAGATAAGTTTCTGGCGTGAACCATTCCCGATTTTTGTAAAAAACTAAATTAGCGTAGCTGCTGTCTGTGATTTGATTTTTCTGGATGAAAATAGGTTCAAATTTTTGAAAGGCTTTAAAAAAATCTCTGTTTTTATATTTAAAAGAATAATCAAAACCTTCCGCTTCTACCAATGTAAAATGCTTATGCTGCTGCGCCTGATACGCTTGCCATTCCACTAAATGAACTTTCTCGGCGTATTCCACTCTGATTTTTATTTTCCCTTTTTGGGGAATTTCTAAAGGCTTTAAAAATTCTTCTAATTCAAAAGCTTTTCTTTTAAAATTTTGCTGAAAAGTCTGATTAACCCGCCGTTGATGATACGCTAAATTTCTAATTTCACCATCGATGGCACAGATGCTTTCAATGAATTTTTTTTCTATCATCTAGGGATATATATTTTATCTTGAATTTCCTGATATTCCTCTTTTGCTATGCTCTGAGCTGTAATGCCGCCACCGCTTTTGTAAAAAAATTGCCCATCTATTTTCTCAATAAAACGGATCATCACAGCGGTATTTAAATTTTTGCCATCAAAATGCCCCGCAATTCCAGTATAGAAACCCCGCTGATGCGTTTCTGCAGAGTGGATGATTTCTAAAGTTTTTGGTTTTGGTGCGCCCGAAATAGAACCTGCTGGCAATAATTTTTGAAGCATTTCGCCCATTTGGTTTTGCCAATTTTGCGGTAACTTCCCTTCAATTTCTGAACTGGCTTGGTAAATCGACCCTTTTTGCGTTTTAATTTCCTCCAAGTACCTAAATTTATTGACTTTCACTTCTTTTGAAATCAAATTCAAATCGTTTCTCAGCAAATCAACAATGGTAAAATGCTCTGCTAATTCCTTTAGATTTTGGATTAATTTCTCTTTCGCTTGTGGAATTTCTGCATTGATGGTTCCTTTCATCGGGAAAGTGAAAATTTTATTTTCTCGCGTCGAGATAAAGGTTTCTGGCGAAAAACAAACCCATTTATCTTTAAATAAAATTTTGTATTTAGCTCGGCTGGTTTCAAAAATTTCTTTTAGTGAATAATTAATTTCTAAAGGCGTAGAAAATGTTAGATTAGCTAAATAAGAATCACCACGTTGCAGAGCATTTTGCACGATTTTATAAGCCTTAAAAAATTTTTTTTCATCAATGGGCTTAGGGTAAATTTCCAAAGGCTTTAAATTTTTTTTTGATTTTTCTGAAAAATCAAAAATGACATCGCTGTTTTCTTTTTCAGAAAAAACATGTCCATTTTCTCCTGTAAAATCAATGATAAAATAGCAAGGCTTCTGAGCTTTGCCATGCTGGTTTAAAGTTTCAACCCAGGAAGTAGAAAAATCAATTGCCAAATTAGTCTAAAATTACAGGATTAGCTGCTTGAATAACCTTTGAAACTGGGCATTTAGAGCTGATTTCATACAAGCGTTGCTTTTGCTCTTTGGTTAATTTTTCATCATTTTCAAAACTGATATTTTTATGAAACTCCAACTCATTATTATCATTTTTGATGCTATAAATTTCCACAAAAATTTCTCCTGTTTTCCATTCTTTTCTATCAGCATACATTCTAAGCGTAATCCCGATGCAACCCGCCAGTGCGCTTGCAAGGGCATCCATGGGTGTCATTCCTTGGTTGGTCCCCCCTTGGTCTTCTGGCTCATCCAAGGTTAAAGCAAATCCTCTAGCGTTGATTGTTCCTTTGTAGCCTCCTTCAGGGAGTTTAAAGCTAACTTCATTACTTTTTCTTTTATTCATAAATTTCGTATTTAACAAATTCTGTTTCGATTTTCCCGTTGTACATCTTCATCTTCTGTGTAGGTTTCAGCCCAATATTTTTAATTTCTTCGGTGTCTGAAGTGATTAGCCAAACATAGGTATTTGGGTAATTTTCTTTAAAAGTTTCCCCCATTTTTTGATAAAAATCTTCGGTAGAAATTTCCATCCTTTCGCCATAAGGTGGATTAAAAATGACTAGCAGTGGGAATAAATCTTTTTTCGTTTGGAAGAAGTTGACTTGCTTTAATTTTATAAAATCCTGTAAATTAGCGCTTTTCACATTTTGCTCTGCAACTTTTACCATTAGCATATTAATGTCATAACCCCATATTTCTCCTGAAAAATCTTGAATTCGATTCAACCGAGTTTCTTTAATTTTCTCCCATAATTTGGCATCAAAATCCTTCCAATGCATAAAAGAAAAATCTTTACGGTGCAATTGAGCGGGGATGTTCATCGCTATCATCGCCGCTTCTATAGGCAGGGTTGCACTACCACACATTGGGTCAAGAAAATTGCCTTTGCCTTCCCAACCTGCCATTTTGAGCAGTCCTGCAGCCATAACTTCATTGATGGGTGCAGGGCCAGTCTCAACGCGATACCCTCTCTTGAAAAGTGGTTCTCCTGAGGTATCCAAAGATAGGGTGACCGTCGTGTGAGATATGTGTAAATTGACGATAATATCAGGTTGATTTTTTTCGACATTTGGTCTCTTGCTGAACTTTTCCATAAAACGATCTGCAATAGCGTCTTTTACTCGTAAAGCAGCAAATTGAGAATGTTTAAAGTTGGGTGAGTAAATCGTAAAATCAATACGAAAGGTTTGATTGAAATTAAATATTTCTTCCCAAGTAAAGTCTTTGGCTAATTCATAAAGTTCATCTTCGTTTTTAGCTTTTGCTTTTTTCAAAGGTTTTAAAATCCGTAGAGCTGTACGCAAACTATAGTTGGCTTTGTACATAAAGCCTGTATCACCGTAGAATTCAACCAATCTGTTTTTTATTTTGACATCTGCTCCACCGAGCTCACTGACTTCTTTGGCTAAAATAGTTTCAAAACCATAAAGCGTTTTGGCTTGCATTAAAAAGTTTTCCACTCTGTAAATTTAAGGAAAGATTTATTTAAAGTGTTATTTCCTTTAAAATTTTCTAAGGCTTTATTTAAATAAAAATTTTTATTGGGTTAAATAACTGGAATTTGAAAAATAAGTGAATAAGCTTTTAAATCATCTCATTCTTAAAAAATAAAAGGTGGTTTTATTTACCACCTTTTATTTTTTTATCCTCCGAAATCATCAAATCTTACATTCTCTTTTGGTACCCCAAATTCATCGCACATCTTTACGACAGCATCATTCATTAATGGTGGTCCACAAAAGTAAAACTCTACATCTTCTGGTGTTTCGTGTTGATTCAGATAATTATCTATCAACGCTTGATGAACAAAACCTACGAAACCATCACCTTCTTGGTCATGAATATCCTTTTTAGCTTTCCAATTATCTTCTTCTAAAGGCTCAGATAGCACCAAATAAAAATTGAAATTATCAAATTTTTGAGCTAAATCCTCAAAATATCTCACATAGAAAAGTTCTCTTTTAGACCGACCTCCATACCAATAAGATACTTTTCGGTTTGTCTTTAAGGTATGGAATAATTGATAAAGGTGTGAACGCATCGGCGCCATTCCTGCTCCACCACCAATGTAGATCATTTCTGAATCGGAATCCTCATTGATAAAGAATTCACCAAAAGGTCCTGAAATCACACACTCATCACCTTCTTTTAAACTAAAGATATAAGAGGAAGCAACACCTGGGTTCACATCCATCCATTTGTTATTCTTTCTATCAAATGGAGGTGTTGCGATACGTACATTTAGCATGATTTCTCTTCCTTCAGCAGGATAAGAAGCCATTGAATAAGCTCGTTCCACTCCTTCCTCATCATTTTTCATCACAAGCGACCAAAGACCGAATTTATCCCATTCCATCTTAAATTTATCAGGTTCTCCTGGATGATCTTCAGGGTGAGCAGTAATATCCATATCTTTGAATTGAATAGTACATTTAGGTACTTCAATTTGAATATACCCTCCTGCCTTGTATTCCATATCTTCTGGAATTTCAACTACAAATTCCTTGATAAAAGATGCTACGTTGTAATTTCTAACGACTTTTGCTTTAAATTTTTTAATTCCAAAAATTTCTTCTGGAATTCTAATTTTCATGTCTTGTTTTACTTTCACTTGACATGCTAAACGAGCTCCTTGCTGAAGTTCTTTTCTTGTGAAGTGGGGTGTTTCGGTAGGTAAGGCTTCTCCTCCTCCTTCGTCTACATGGCATTCACATTGAAGGCAAGTACCTCCACCACCACATGCAGAGGGTAAAAATATTTTCTTTTCTCCTAATGTTGACAATAAAGACCCTCCTGAAGGGACTGTAATCTTTTCATTATCATTTATCGTAACTTGAACAGGCCCTGATGGAGCTAATTTTTGTTTTGTAAATAATAAAATACCTACTAAAAATAAAATTAATACTAAAAATGCAACTACTGCTGCCAATATAGTCGTTCCTGCTGAAGCTGCTGCAAATGTATAAAGTAATAAATTCATTGTTATTTATTTTCTTTTAAATCAACATACGCTGTATTTTTACTTTTTTCAGCGTTGTCTTCATGAATATTTTTATTTTCTTGAATTTGAGCAGAACTTTCTTCTACTTCTGTTTTTTTACCATCACTGGTTAACATTCCACCAAAGCTCATAAATCCAATGGCCATCAATCCTGTTGTGATAAATGTAATTCCTAACCCTCGTAGCGGAGCTGGAACATGAGAATATCTTATTTTTTCTCGTATAGCAGCAATGGCTAGTATAGCTAAAAACCAACCAATCCCAGAGCTTATTCCATAGTTGAAAGCTAAGCCTATAGAAGGAATATCTCTCGATTGCATGAATAAAGAGCCTCCTAAAATGGCACAATTTACAGCAATTAAAGGTAAGAAAATACCTAGTGAGTTATATAAAGAAGGTGCAAATTTTTCTACAATAATTTCCACTAACTGAACCATGGTTGCTATGGTTGCAATAAACAGAATGAATGAAAGAAAGCTTAAATTGACATCTGCAAATTGTGGTCCTATCCAAGCTAAAGCTCCATCTCTTAATACATATTGATCTAAAAGCCAGTTCATTGGAACTGTGACAGCTAATACAAATATAACGGCCGCACCTAATCCAACTGCGGTCGAAACTTTTTTAGAAACTGCCAAGTAAGAGCACATTCCTAAAAAAGTTGCAAATACCATATTGTTAACAAATATGGATTTAAAAAATAATTCGATATGTTCTAACATTGTTAATGAAATTAGTGAGCTTCGCTCTCAATTAGTTTTTTATTTTTAATTCTTTGAATCCAAATGATAATACCCAAAGTTATTAATGCCATTGGAGATAACAACATGAAACCATTATTTTCATAGCCCAAAGCATATAGGCCTGTTTTCTGTATAGGGTCTCCTAATACAGGGTATCCTAATAATGTTCCTGAACCTAAAAGTTCTCTAAAGAAACCTACAATAATTAGAATAATTCCATACCCAGCCGCATTACCTATACCATCTAAAAATGAATCCCAGGGCTTATTACCTAAAGCAAATGCTTCAAAACGTCCCATAATAATACAATTGGTAATAATCAAACCAATAAATACAGAAAGTTGCTTGCTCAGCTCATAAGCAAAAGCTTTCAAAACTTGGTCTACAATAATTACTAGTGCTGCTACAACTACCAATTGTACTATAATTCTAATTTTAGAAGGTATAACATTTCTCAGTAAAGAAATTACAACATTTCCCATTCCTAACACAAATACAACTGATAGCGCCATTACAATCGAAGCCTTCAATTGTGCTGTAATCGCTAATGCCGAACAAATCCCAAGTACTTGAACCGTGATAGGGTTATCATCATTCAATGGATTTGTGACTAGAGCTCTGTGCTTTTTTGATAATAAAGCCATAATTTATTTTTTTGATAATTTAAGAAGATATGGCAAGTACATATCTAATGTGTTATTAATCATTGCTGTGACACCATCTCCTGTAATAGTCGCTCCAGAGATTGCATCTACTTTAAAGTCATCTTTTCTTTCATTTAGAGGGTCCATATTTCCTTTTGCTACAGTAATTCCTTCTAAATTGTTATTCTCATCAAGAATTTTTTCACCATGAAAATCATCCATGAAATAGCGTTCTTTAATATTCGCCCCTAAACCTGGAGTCTCACTTGCGTGATCGAAATAAACGCCCTGCACTTCCAAGTCATTATTTAAAGCTAAATAACCCCAAATAGCATCCCACAAACCTTTCCCTCTCATCGGTATGATATAAAATTCTTGATTATCTCTCTCTCCTATGAAAAGAGGAAGTCTTCTTTGGTAGTCTGTTTTTTTTGATAATTCTTCTTCTTTTTTGATATCAATGGTAAAAGCTTCAGGATCTTCTTTCATTTCATCTCCTTGCAAAACATATTGTTTCTTGATGTATTTCTTAAATTCAGTTTCCGCTTTTTCTGCTGGGATAAAGTTTACTGATCCTGCCCCCGTGTAAGGTTCTTCATCTTGATTTTCACCCATTGCATATAAAATATTCTGCTGAGTCTCTAATCTTTCGTTTTCTTTTATTTTACCGTTAAGAGATGATGCTACAAAAGCCAATATAGCCCCTACAACTACCACCATTATAACAGCAAAAACAACTGTATATACGTTACTGTCAGTATTTTTTGCCATCTTACGCTGTTTTAACCTTTATTCTTTTTTTACGTTTTTTAATATTTCCTTGAATGATATAATAATCAATCGTAGGAGCAAATACATTCATTAATAAAATTGCTAACATTACGCCCTCAGGGTATGCTGGATTAAAAATTCGTATCATAATAGCAATAAAACCTGCTAAAAATCCATATATCCATTTTCCTTTATTCGTTTGAGATGCTGTCACTGGATCTGTTGTCATATATACCGCACCAAAAGCAAATCCACCAAGTAATAAATGCTTCCACCAAGGAGTACTCATCAATCCATAAAATTTACTTCCTGCATCAACCCATCCGCTTGTTACTGCAAAATTAAAAATTAATCCCATCACTATTCCGCCTAAGAATGTTGACAATATAATCCTCCAACTTCCTACTTTAGTAAAGATTAGATACAACGCCCCTAAAAGAATAAGCAATGTAGAGGTTTCACCCACGGAACCAGGAATAAAACCTAAAAACATATCCATTACACTATAAGATATGCTGTGATTTTGAGCTAAAGAACCTAAGATGGTTTCTCCCGAAATAGCATCAATATTAGCTCCAGCAGCAATTTCATTGGTTCTTTCTACAGCTCCTTGCACCCATACTTTATCTCCACTCATCCAAGTCGGGTAAGCGAAGAATAAAAATGCACGGATGGTAAGGGCTGGATTTAGGATATTCATTCCTGTACCTCCAAAAACCTCTTTCCCTATCACAACGCCAAAAGCTACTGCTACCGCTAACATCCATAATGGCAAATCAATTGGTACAATCAACGGCACCAACATGCCAGTAACCAAATAACCTTCTTCTACTTCATGTCCTTTGATTGCTGCAAACAAAAATTCAACTCCTAGACCAACTCCGTAGGAAACAATAAGCAAGGGAAGTATTTTCTTTAAGCCTATCCAAATGTAATCCCAAGCCATTCCTGTGCTGAATGAATCTAAAAATCCAGGAACAGGAGCGTTGTAAGCCGCGTCATTCAAAAAATGTTGGTAGCCCGCATTCCATATCCCAAAAAGCAAGCATGGAATTAAAGCTATAATGACTGTATTCATCACCCTCTTTAAATCTGACGCGTCATGAATCTGAGAGCCTCTGTCTGCAGAAACAATATTTGGCGTATATAAAAAGGTATGAAATGCGTTGAATACAGGAGATATTTTGGTCCCTCTGTATTTTTCTTTTAAATTATGTAAACTATTTTTTAAACTCATTTTTTCTTGAAATTTAACCAACCTCTCTTATCATATTATCAAGCCCTTTTCTGATGATTTGCTGGTGTGGAAGTTTGGATACACACACAAACTCCGTTAGAGCAAAATCTTCTGGTGCTACTTCATAAATCCCCAAACCTTCTAGTTCATCTATATCATTATAAAGACAAGCTTTCATCAATTGCATCGGGTAAATATCTAAAGGAAATACATTTTCATAAACTCCCGTTAAAACAAAAGCTCGTTCTTCCCCGTTGGTATTAGTCGTTAAATTATACTTCTTATTTGGAGTCAAAAAAGAAAACATGTTTGCCCTCAAAACACTGAACTTATTAGACTGAGGTAAAGTCCAGCCAAAGAATGCATAGTCATCTCCTTCTTCCAGCACACAAACCTGATTGGTATAAAAACCAAGGTATTCATCTAACGAAGATTTCTCTCCGCTGATAGGCGTTCCTTGAATAAATCTATTATTATCACTCACAAAATCAAATCCTGAAACTACATCGGAAATCTTTGACCCATAAATTGTTCTTACATAATGTGGGTTTTGTACTTGGCCGCCGTTCACAGCTACAATTTTTTCAAAATTAACTTTCCCTGTAATTGCCAATTCTCCAATTACGGCTACATCTTCAGGTTTTACCACCCAAATCTTTTCACCTTTATTGATGGGATTAACTTTTGCAATTTGTGTACTCACATTTCCTACTGGATGAGGACCATAAGCTTTGTGAGTTTCAACATTAGCCAAATCAGCTAAGTCAGAATTTCCTTTACCATTTACAGTGTAATGGATTTTACCGCTAGTTAATTTAGACAAAACGTCAATTCCTTTCTGTAAGAACTCTTTTTTATCTTTTAACAGCACTTCCACCTCTGCTGCCAATGGCCCAGAATTATACCCTGAAATAAAAATATCTCTCGGCTCATCTTCTGGGTTTGCTATCACATCATAAGGTCTTTGCTTGATAAAAGGCCACACTCCCGCTTTTAGCAGTAAATCCTTAATTTCTTCAGCTGATTTTTGCTCAATTCCCTGAACCTCGTGCAAAACAGACTCTTGACTTCCGCTAGGTTCTATCAAAATATCTAAAATCACACGCTTGGCTCCTCGCCTCACTTCTTTCACCACACCAGAAACTGGCGAAGGAAATACAATTTTCTCATTAATTTTAGAATGGAAAACTGCTTCTCCCGCTTTTACTGAATCGCCTTCTCTTTTAATCAAACGTGGCGTAATACCATGAAAATTTTTAGGGGCTAGCGCAAATTCCTTAGAAAAAGGCGCTGTAGAAATCTCTGGCCGAGCCGCTCCTACTAACTTAATATCTAAACCTTTGCTAATTCTTATGTCTTTGGACATCTTAAAAAATTACAATATTCCGCACAAAAATACATTTATTCTGTCATCTACAAAAAACCCCAGCCGCTAATTTCTTGAAAAATTTATTAAGACTTAAAAAAAATAATTTAATTTTACCTCTTATGTATAAATACTTACTTTTATTATTCTGTGGTTTATCTTTCTTGCACGCTCAATCTGTTGCTACGATTCGTCTGATAAACACTCAAAGAAACGATTCAAACCCTGTGATGGAAATCAATCAAAAAATGATTTTATCTTTTGACATTCTAAATCAAACTTCTACCCAGCTCTCCTACAAAATCACACGCTATGATGCCCGTTGGAAGAAAAGCAATGCTTTTGACTCAGAGTTTTCGACTGGTTTTTTATCCAATCGAATTAGAGATTACCAGCATTCCTTTAATACACGACAAAATTACACCCATTACCGATTAGAAATTCCTAACCGTGATTTTAAAATTACAATGAGTGGAAATTATAAAATTGAAGTTTTAAACAACGATAAAGTGCTTTTCTCTCGTCGTTTTATCGTCTACGAAAACCTTGCTTCTATTGGTTTAAAAGTCGATCGGTTCCCGCATGCTGATGGAGCTAATCAAAAAATTGAAGCCTTGGTAAATTCACAGAAAATGGATTTCACCAAAACGCAAGATTACCAGTTATGGATTTATAAAAATAATAACCTGAACAATCATTTAATTCTGCATGATGCTTCTTTTCTACAAAATCATCAAATGCAATTTGCACAAAATCATTTACGCTTCCAAGGAGGGGTAGAATATCAATTTTTTGACACTAAAAATTTAAATATTGCAGGTCTAACTACCGAAAATATTATAAAAGACAGCATTACCCAAACAATTTTACACCCCATTAAATTTAATCCTGATTTACCATACCTAGATCGTCCTGATATTAATGGAGATTTTTACCCACGAGTTTTTAAAGGAAATCAAGAGCTCTCCCCCGACATCCAAGCCGACTACACGCGCGTTCACTTTGCTCTCGATGCGCCAAATTTATCTTTAAGCTCCAAAATTTGTGTTTTTGGAGCGTTTAACAATTTTGAATGCACCGAAGATGATTACTTAATCTACGACGCCACTAGCGGCTATTGGGTCTGCGACCGCCTACTGAAGCAAGGCTACTACAACTATAGTTTTGCCTTGGTGGAAGATGAAATTTTGAAACCAGAAAAAATCACTGGATCTTTTTGGGAAACAGAGAACGAATATAGTGCAATTTTATATTACCGCCCGTGGGGTAGCCGCTATGATTTAGCCGTGGGGTTTGGAGAAGGATTTTCTCAAGCCAAATAACGATAAATTTTTTAAGCCTTAAAAAATTTTAAATCTCAAAAAAAGGAGTCCCTCACAAGAAACTCCTTTCCATTTAAAAGCTGCTTAGATTCTATTTAGAATCTTCATTTTTATCCATCGGGATTTTTTTAAGCAATTCAGGGTCTTGTGCCGACTCTGAACCTCCCATATTATCCAACATTGTTCCCTTTACTCCATCTTTAGCCTCTATCACATACAGCACCATATTATCACTAGGATTTGACATTCCTTCAAAACGTGCATCGGCAACAATTTTTAACTCCTCGGGCTGATATTCTTTCTGACTAGAAAGAGCGTAGACTTTGCCTTCCTTTGTATCAAACTCTTCCGCATAGCCACTTTCTCTCAAAGCTGCCTGTGCTTCCACTACTGTATCAAACTTTCTTAAATCTTGTAAATTCATTATTTTAATTTTAAGAAGATTTAAATCAAAAACTATACCTTGAAAAGGATGAAAGTTACTTTCAAACCCATTATCCCTTTTAATTTAGTAGAATAAGTGATGCAAACAGCTAAAATTTACCACACTTAAGGCTAACTGATAATATGATAATTACACTAGCTTTCTAAGCTCCAAGACTTTTTGTAGCCTTAATTTCTTAATAAAAATTTTAATGAAATAAAAAGCATTAAACTAAAAAAAGCTATAAAAAAATAGCCCTCCTTACGGAGGGCTAAAAAGCTTTAATCTTTAATACAACGCACGTTCTTCCCTGCATATCGGAGGGTGCCGGAGTAGTACACATAGCCGTAGTTGTTGCCATCGCTGTGGAAGTAAAACGTATCAGAGCGGTAGAATGCATCCTCAGAAGAGCTACTCCAGTAGGTCCCAGAACCATCGTTCTCCAGTGAACCATCAAAGTCACGGGAGCCACCAGTTGCAAGGTTTGGCAACTTAGTCTGTGTAAACATTCTATTATCATCACGTTCTAAAAGATTGATTAATACCGTCCACTCCTCTATAGTCGGAACATGGTAACCTAACGGGCAAGGGTTATTAACTCCGCCTGCTTGCCACAACTGTATTTCTGAACCTGATGCTTTTTCACCTCCGTCTACCCAGTCAAAACTGTCAGTAATAAACTTCCCTGCTGCTTCGCCTGTGTTTGTCCAACTTGAGGCTTTTTCTCTGGTTTTTTCTGAATTCTTAAACTCATGCCCATCACTCGCTCGCTGCCATTGGTAATATGAACCGTAGAGATTTTCGTCAGTGTGGATAGTTTCTCCTGTTTTATTAACGGTAGGGTTAAAATGAGGACTATTTATGTTGGCGTATTCTGCTCCAAGGTTGAGGTTGAGCCATGTTTTATTATAATTAGTATCAGTATAATAATCAGTTACATTTACAGTTGTAGCGCAATACACAAAATCATGCTTGCCGTCACCAAAGTGCTTATCAAAAATTATGTTTTCTGGCGTACATTTTTTGATTTTATTGATGATATCCCCTGCTCTGTCTGGATACTTCTTACGAATATAATCTATCCTTATCTCATTCAATATTTCTCTTTTAATCTCTGAGAGGCTTGTGCGATTCACCTTTTGGTCATTTTCATCCCATATTAAAATCCAATCGGTCTTTTCTTTCTCCTCAACATCTTGTATGCGCAGGTCTCCTTTTTGGTTGTCTTTTGCGCTGATGTCTAGCATGGCTTGTGGCTCTTCTGTGTTAATGCCCACCTGAGCCATAGCTAAAGCTCCTGGCAATACAACGAAAGAAAGTAATAATTTCTTCATTTGTTTTAATTTTTTTTGGTTATTTTTTTTTTGATTTATTCTTTTCTTCATTAAATTTTTGCTGTTTTTTTGCAACTTTTTTTTGCTTCTTCATTTAGAAAGAGCCCCAACCCGTGAGGCTCTTCTTTTTGAAGAAATTACTACTCTCACACAGGTGAAAATAGAAAAACCGCACAAGATTTTCTTGCACGGCTTTGAGGTTCGCTCCCGAAGGGAAGCAATAAATTATTATAAGTTATTGATAATGAGTTGTTTAGCTCATTACTTGTGTGTGTGTGTGTTTACACTTTATTTTGAAACTCACAAATTTCATTTGTTAAAATTTCGTTATTTTTTTGTTAAAACTTTCCGTTGAGATTTTTCTCTTTTCTCAACCTGTCCGCAAATGTATTTTACGTTTTTGAATTATGCAAATTTGTTTTAATTGATGAGATGAAGGAAGTCGCTCATGTATTTAACTTATTTACAATCAAATTTATTTATCAGATACACAAGGGTGAATTTCTTTAAATTATATTCAAAGCTGAATGATAAAATGAATAAAGTTTTTAATCAATCATTTAAAACTTGATGTGGGTAAGGCACTACTTTGTTTTTGATTTCATTAAATGGCATCTGGGAATTCCATTTTTCTAACTGCTCGCCTAGCAACTGAGACAGGTGATTAACAGTTTCTGGGTATTTTTGTGATAAGTCATTTTCCTCACCAATATCTTTTTTAAGATTATACAATTCTTTTTTCTCAGATTTCATGTCATAAATTAACTTCCAGTCGCCCTGCCTTATAGCCGATTTATAGTTTATTCCTGGCGCATCTGTGGGAATCCATTTATGGGGGAAATGCCAAATTAGTTTTCTATAATCGTTTTTTAAAGCTGAATTTTTGAAAAGAGGAAAAAAACTAATTCCATCAATCTCCTGCACTGATTCATAATTTTTCAAACCAGAAATTTCTAAAATAGTAGGAAAAAAATCTTCAATCATGATGTATTGACTAGATTCTGATTTTGGTTCAATAAGGTTCGGCCATTTTACAATCATTGGCACACGTATTCCGCCTTCATACAGAGAGCCTTTACCCGATTTCAATGGCGCATTTTGAGTGAAAGCCTCACCTCCACGTGGAGGAGAAAGTGCTAAACCTCCATTATCGCTCATAAAAATAATCACGGTATTTTCCTCCAAATTCTTCTTTTCTAGAAAATCCATGATGTCTCCTAAACTTTTATCCATCCCTTCAACCAAAGCCGCATACTTAGCTTCTTCTGCATCCAATCCTTTATCTAGATATTTTTGCAAAAACCTATCATCTTTATCTAAAGGCACATGCACCGCATAATGTGACATATAAAGGAAAAATGGCTTTTTTTCTTGAATAGGTTGATTTAATGCTTCAATCGCTTTTTGAGTTAAAGCCTCCGTCAAAAAGACCTTCATCCCATGGAACTCTTCTAAATTTGGAACTCCCCACGGAGGCGAATATAGACCTTTAGCATTTCCATAATTTTTTTCACCTAAATAAGTGGATGGGCTCCCCGCTGCATGTCCCCCAACATTCACATCAAAACCTATATTCAAGGGATTTTCTGCAGGCGTGTCAATAGCACCAAAGTGGGCTTTACCAATATGAATGGTGAAATAACCTTGTTTTTTCAATAATGTGGGTAAGGGCGTAGCATAAACAGTCCGAGGAATGGAATCCACAGGCGACATGCCGTTCACATTCCAGTGAGGAGGGGTTAAAATACTATCTTTCTCATCTACTAATTGATTTTTTTTAAAAGTCCAATTTGTAACCCTATGGTGCGCAGCATTTAAACCCGTCATCAGGCTCACCCTTGTCGGGCTACAAACGGGTGTGGCATAAGCATTTGTAAATTTCATCCCTCGCTCAGCTAATCGCTGCATATTTGGTGTATGATATTTTTGTTTTAATACTGTTTGTCCAGAGGCAAAAGGCACAGAAGTATCTTGCCACCCCATATCGTCAACTAAAAACAAAACAATATTTGGCTTTTCTTGAGCTTGAGAGTTAAGTATGCCATTCAAAATAATCAATATAGAAATTTTTCCCTTTTTAATTTTTTGACTTAACCAATTTAAGTTAAATAACATTATTTTTCTCTTTAAACACCCGTAATATACTAATAAAATGGGAATATTTTGCACATAAATAAATCCCTTCGCATCTGTTTCTATTTATAAGCCTTTATATCAGCGAGAAAAATATATTGAAAGGCTGAGCAAGAAAACATCTTCCATTGATATATTCGTTTTTTTAAAGGCTTAAAAAATTTTTAAGGATTGGCAATCATTAATAACCTAAAAGTAACCCTGCTGTGCATTATGAATTAAAAAGAAAAGCTTACTCACAGAATTATAAAAAAAATACTACATTTATTTGTATATCAATCAATTAAACACAGAAGCGAAAACTTTTCCCTTTTTACCGAAGAAATAAGAATGAAAAATGGTAAAAAAACTCAAGGTTTTTCAAAGCTATTTTAATAGTAGCATCTACCATTGGGTAGATATTAATCAAAAAAACAAATGCCATCAATGATAAATTTGGTGGCAAAAGCAGTGATAAAGCTGTAAAAACACCTTAATTAAGCAGGTGCCTAAGTTACAGCAAAGACAATGTACTGAGCTAATAAACTCAAAATTGTGATCGCGGCAGGATTCGAACCTGCGACCGATTGCTTAGAAGGCAATTGCTCTATCCAACTGAGCTACGCGACCCTCCAAAAAAATAATTTTAAAAAACATTGCTGATGAATGGCAATGTTTTTTAAAAGTCGGGATGGCAGGATTCGAACCTGCGACCTCCTGGTCCCAAACCAGGCGCGATGACCGGGCTACGCTACATCCCGAATGTAAATTCTTTGTCGCGGAGAGACTGGGACTCGAACCCAGGCGACGGTTTCCCGCCGACAGATTAGCAATCTGCTCCGTTACCACTCCGGCACCTCTCCTTTATTTCAATGAGGATGCAAATATATAATGATTTTTATTTTTCCCAAAATATTCTTTTATATTTTTTTGAAATGACTTTTATCGGCTTTTCTATCTGCCTAGTTATTAACTAATAAATAGGCTTTTACCTGTTGTTTACGCTTAGTGCTATATTAAAATATACTTAAGATCATATTTTTATTTCACTTAATTTAGCTATATTTTATTCTTTAGATAAAAAAAATCTTTAAATTAGCGCCGTATGGCAAATTTTTGGGATAAACTAAAGTCACTACTTCAGCCGCCTTCTCAGGAGATTCCTGATGAAGAAATTGATATTTCATATCCTAAAAAAATCCCACTTGATGAGCAATTTGCAGATTATTTTAACAAAGGAGGCGGGCACTTTTTTTACTGCGAAAATAAAAAAGAAGCTCAAGTGTATCTACAAGAAATTTTGAAAAACACCAATATTAGCCGTTTAATTTGCTATGACCGAAAACTACAGGGTATGCTGACTGCTATCCATGCTAATTTTATTGATTACCCCTCGGCAACGGCAGATGCTAACTTTATAAAATGTGAAGGCTTGATTGCTTACAATGGCTCTGTGATGATTTCCAGCAACCATACGGGCGGACGGAAAATTAAGGAGCTGTGTGATGCCTTTATCATTTACGCTACGCCGCAACAAATCAAAAAAAATTTGACGGAGGCAATGCAAATTATCAATCGAAAAAATTCGGGCGACTTCCATCCCAGCATTACGACTATTGGCGGAATTGATGCAAATGAGCTTAATGAAATTCCTTCTGCTCAAGAGATTTATTTATTATTGGTAGAAAATGGATAAACTATTGTCACGAAGCATTGTAGGAATAATCTATGTCTTTGTAATCATCTTTGCTACGACGATTTCACCCTACGGGTTTGTTGCTATTTTCACGTTGTTTTTCTTATTTTGTTTTTGGGAATTAGTAAAGCTGCTTCAGTTTGAAGAGAAATACATGGTCATCTTAACGGGGGCTCTATGTGCGTATTTACTTTATCATTTTTCTTCTAAATTTTTCTCAGGCATTTATCCGTCGGCTTACACCATCACATCTTATTTACCATTTATATTATGTGTAGCGGCCTACGTTATCATTTTTAGAAGACCTATGGAATTGGCTTTTGATAGTTCTAAATTGATTTTTACCGTCGTTTACCTTTGTTTGCCATTTGCTTTATTCATCCAAACAGGGAAAATTTCAGAATTTGTTGGGAATTTTTCACTAACACCCTTATTAGCTTTTTTTATTTTACTTTGGCTAAGCGATACCATGGCTTATGTTTTCGGGAATTTATGGGGTAAAACTAAACTTTCTAAAATTAGTCAAAACAAAACTTGGGAAGGCTTGGCTGGGGGGGTATTTTCAGTCATATTAGCAGGTGTTGCTTTTGAATATTTTTTCTCAGCGATGAGGGGAAATTGGATAGTAATGTCCACAATTGTAGCTATTTTGTCTCCAGTAGGCGATTTAGCAGAGTCGAAGCTCAAAAGAGTTTTTGGAGTAAAGGATAGCGGGACCTTACTTGCGGGACATGGAGGTTTTCTAGATCGTTTAGATAGTTTTTTTTTATCCGCTATAGGTTTTTATTTTTACTTTTTAATTGAAAATTTATGAAAATTCATCGAGAAGGGAGAAGTATTTTAGGCTTATTTGCTATTTTATTCATATTCATAAGCTTGGTTTTTTACTTTTATATCCCTTTTTATTATAATCTAACACTCATTTTTTTATTATGGATTTTCTACGGATTGATTGTCTATTTCTTCAGAGATCCGCTTAGAGAAACTTTTAGTGAACCACTGGAAATTATAGCCCCAGTAGACGGTAAAATTGTAGTTTTAGAAAAAATCTTTGAAGACGAATTTCTGAAAAAAGAAGTTTATCAGCTTTCTATCTTTATGAGCCCGTTAAACGTGCATGTATCTCGATACCCAGTTTCGGGGACAGTAGAATATGTCAAATACCACAAAGGGAAATATTTAGTCGCTTTTCATCCCAAATCATCTAAATTAAATGAAAGAACAACCACGGTTGTAAAAGCCGAGAATAATCAACAAGTGCTTTTTCGCCAAATTGCTGGTGCCATAGCACGTAGAATTGTGATTTATGCCAAGAAAGGAGACGAAGCTAAGGCTGGGCATGAATATGGTTTCATCAAGTTTGGGTCTCGTTTAGACATTTTTTTACCTTTAGACACTGAGTTTTTCTGTAAAGTAGGCGATGTGACTAAGGGCGGCGTAGATGTATTAGCAAAATTAAAAGATTGATTTTGGATTTTAATGTCACAATCTTAGGTTACAACTCTGCCGTCCCCACAGCCCATTCGCATCCCACGGCACAGCTAGTGGATGTAAAAGGAACTATATTATTGATAGATTGTGGCGAAGGAACGCAAATACAAATCAGAAAATCTAAGACAAAGTTTTCTAAACTCAACCAAATTTTTATAAGTCATTTACATGGCGACCATGTTTTTGGCTTGGTAGGGCTCATCAGCACATTACAACTGCTAGGGCGGAATAAATCTTTAGAAATCTTTGGACCTGTGGGGATTAAAGATTTCATCAATCATCAACTTAGTCTTACCAATGCATATCAGAACTTTGAATTAATTTTTCATGAATTAAATTCAGATGTGAGTGAATTAATTTTTGAGAACAAAAAGCTAAAAGTTTATACGATTCCACTCCGCCATCGGTTTTACTGCAACGGATTTTTAATTCAGGAGAAAGAAGGTTTACGGCATTTAAATATGCAAGCCATTCTCCAAATTCCTGAAATTGAAACCTGCGATTATTATAAAATTAAACAAGGTTTTGATTTTGTGAGAGCGAATGGCGAAGTCATACCATGTGCGAAATTGACCTTCCCGCCTGAGCCGGCACGTTCTTATGCTTTTTGTTCAGATACGATGTACCACCCAGCAATAGTTCCGATTATAGAAAATGTTGATTTGCTCTACCATGAGGCAACATTTTCTAAAGCCTTAAAAAATTTAGCAAAAAAAACTGGACATTCCACCGCAGAACAAGCTGCACAAATTGCAAAACAAGCGCAGGTAGGTAAATTAATTATCGGGCATTTTAGCAATCGGTATAAAAACCCTCAAGTGCTACTAGATGAGGCTAAAGAAATCTTTGCTGAAACGTATCTTCCCAAGACGCTGGAAAGCATTTCTATTCCGCAAAAGAAGCTATGAAAATTTTCTAAGCCTTAAAATAAAAATCATTAAAATCTTAAAAGGCTTAGAAAATTTTTGAAAGAAAAACTCGATTAATTAATCAAAATTTTGAACTCAGAAGCTTTTCTATTTGCTGCATTCGCTTCTGGTAACTCGGCATTAATTTGGTATTCACCTGGAGCTAAATTCGCTGTAGCATCAGCCTTGGTAGAAGCGATAATTTCTTCTCCATTTTTTTTAGTTACTTTATAGCTAATATCTTGATTTTGAGTAACTAAACTAAATTTATACTCGCTGGGGTGCAAAACTGTAAAATCAAATTTTTGTGTGAATTCACTACTGAAAGAACCATAAAATTCTTGTTTTTTCAATTCAATATTTTCCTCTGCCTCTAAATTATTATTTTCGCTATCTTTCACGCCAGTGCTTCCTTGATATTGTTCTGGCACATTATAAGTATCCATTTGAGCTTCCTCTACTGGGTTATTTGGAGTTTGCTGTTTGTTTTTAGGGTCACACGAGGTTAAAAAAGAAATTGAAATAATACTTAGTCCTAAAATAAATTTTCTCATATATTCGTATTTTACTTTTTTATAGTTTTTAACAAATTAAATGCCAACAATTACAAATCTTTATTAAGATGAAAAACATACAAGACCTTTTGCAGCACATTCAGCTGGATAAAATTGATAAAAACCTCTACACAGGTACGAGTATTTCTATTGGTAGTCCCATTGTTTTTGGTGGGCAAGTTTTGGCTCAGAGTTTATATGCTATGTCTCAGGAAGTGGACGCTAGCCGAATTTGTCACTCGCTGCATTCTTACTTTATTCTACCAGGGCAACTAGACAGGAAAATAATTTTTGAAGTAGAAAATGTGCGCGACGGAGGTAGCTTTAGTACACGCCGTGTTTTAGCTAAACAGGGCGGAGAAATTATTTTTATTCTAAGTGCTTCTTTTCATTCAAAAGAAGATGGAGTTTCGCATCAAATGGAAATGCCCGAGACAGAAACTTACGAAAACCTTTTGAGCTGGGCAGATATTTATGAACAATTGAAGGGATTTTTGCCCCCCAAGATAGAGAAATTTTTGTCCATAGATCGCCCCATAACTTTCAAACCTACACAAATTGACAATCCAGCAGATCCACAAAATCTTGAACCGAAACAGTCAGTTTGGTTTAGAATCAATGGAGAAATGCAAAATAACCCTTTGCTCAACCGCTGCGTGTTAGCGTATGCTTCTGATTATAATCTGCTACCTACTGTGACACGTGCGCATGGTAAAGATTTAGCCGAAGAAGAAATCATTATGGCAAGTCTCGACCATTCCATGTGGTTTCATCGAGATTTTGACATCAATCAGTGGTTTCTCTACGTGATTGATAGTCCCTCCGCTGCCAATGCTAGAGGTTTTGTTCAGGCTAAAATTTTTGGGGAAAATGGAGATTTAATAGCATCTGTAGCACAAGAAGGTTTATTAAGAATAAAAAAATAATATCTTTGACATCTTTAAATTAAATAAAATGAAAAAAATATTCATCTTAGTCTTGGCTAGTTTAATCTGCTTTGGCTGTAAAAAAGAAAAAACAACAGCAGAGGAAGAAATTTCTGCACAGCGTCCCACTTTGCCAGAAAAAGCAGATTACGCATTAATTCACGGTCAAATTTCTAATTTGGAGGTGCCAGTAGATAGCGTTTTGATTAGAAATCCGCAGCATCAATACCAAAAATTGATAAAAATGCAACCCGACGGAGTTTTTTATGATACGCTAAGAATCCCAGCTGAGGGGCCGTACCAAATTAAAATTGGAGACGAGTATGCTACCGTTTTCTTGAAAAATGGAAATCCATTATACCTGACCTCAGACTACCCGCAATTTGATGAAACTTTAAAATTTGAAGGAGAAGGTAGCATTGTAGATAAAAGTAATTTTGTCATCGCATCTACACTGATGCAAGAAAAAGCCATTGCAGAAGAAGACTTTGCATTAGATGAAGCCGCTTTCAGCAAAAAATTGGAGGGAATGAAAGCAAATTTTGCTCAGCTGATTGAAAAATATCCTAATTTAGACCAAAAATTCGTTACAGATTCAAAAGAACAATACGAATTAGGCTTGGAAGGATTAAAAAAATATTACCAGCGTAAAAAAGAAATCGCTAATAAATTTACTGGTAAGCCAGCGCCTTCTTTTTCAGGAGAAGATATCAACGGCAAAAAATATCGCCTTTCTGACTTCTCAGGTAAATACATTTATGTCGATGTATGGGCCACTTGGTGCGGACCGTGCAAGGCTGAAATTCCTGATTTAAAGAAAATTGAAGAAGAATACCGTGGTAAAAACATTGAATTTGTAAGCCTTTCTATCGATGAAGCTTCAGACAAGGAAACCTGGAAGAATTTTGTGCGAGAAAAAGAATTGAAAGGAATTCAGATTTTTGATGGAGCAGCATGGAAGAGTAACTTTATAAAAGATTTAGAAATTCAAGGCATTCCAAGATTTATTCTCATCGGTCCCGATGGGAAAATCATCGACCCAGACGCACCAAGACCAAGTAGTGAAAAGTTGAGAGATAAATTAAACGCTTTGGAAATTTAATAAAACTCAAAAAAAATGTAAAAAAACTCAGCAAAAGTAATTAGCTGAGTTTTTTCATTAAAAAAATGCCGATAAGCCGGATTCTGTCAGTCTTAATTGCTTAAAACGTCTTGTCATTTATCTGGAATTCACATTGCTGCAAATTTCTATCTGCTCACCCCTCGGCATCGGGCGGGCAACCCTTTTCAGCCGATATACATAGCATTTCACCGCACAGAGTTTACCTGATTTCACTACAGCCGTACTGTACTTGCTTTCTGTTGCACTTGTCCTCAGTTTATAATCAACTGGGCGGGCGTTACCCGCTGTGCTGCCCTATGGTGTCCGGACTTTCCTCACGCGGCTAACTCACCACGTGCGACAAGATGGCGACACAAATGTATGAAATTTTTATTCAATTTTTTAAGGCTTAAAAAATTTCAAATCAAGTCGTTATCTTTGCAGCATGAAAATTCAAGAAATTCAAGATAATATAGTACAAGATTTTTCTTTTTTTGATGATTGGGAAGGGCGCTATCAGCATCTCATTGATTTAGGGAAAGACTTAGCCGAACTCAGCGAAGAAGAAAAAAAAGAAGGAAATTTGGTGAAAGGCTGCCAAAGCAATGTTTGGTTAGCCTCTGAATACAAGGGAGATAAAGTCTTCTATAAGGCTGATAGTGATGCCATTTTGCCTAAAGGAATTGCAGCTCTGTTGGTGCAAATTTATTCTGGGCAAACGCCACAAGAAATTTTAAAAAGCAACGAAGATTTTATAGAAAAAATTGGTTTGCAGGAATTCTTGTCTCCTACGCGTGCCAACGGATTACTAGCGATGATAAAGCAGATTAAATTCTACGCCATTGCTTTCGATGCTAAAAGGAATTAAAAAACATAAATTTTGAACCCAAATTTTCACATCTTAGCACTACGTTTTTCTTCCATTGGTGATGTCGCAATGTGCGTACCCGTGATTGATTCAGTATTGAAGAATAACTTAGAAGTGAAAATCACTTTTGCTACGCCCAAAGCTTTTCACGTTTTTTTCCCAGTGCATGAACGCTTAAATTTACTCGATTTTGATAAAAAACAAGAGCATCGGGGAATCTTAGGTTTGGTTCGGTTTTATCGGCAGCATTTTAATTTAGAGTTTGATGCAGTAGCTGATTTACATTCCGTTTTGCGAACACAGTTTTTACGTGGTATTTTCAGTACTCTAGGTACGCCTACTGCGTATATAGACAAAGGTAGGGCTGAGAAAAAATTATTAACTCAAAAAGATGACAAAGAGCTGAAACCGCTGATTCATACCTGTACACGATATGCTCAAGTTTTTGAAGAATTGGGATGTGAAGTTCCTTTAAATTTTGAATTACAAAATTTCTTAGGTTATCCCAATGCTTTGAAAGACGGAGTAGGCATTGCTCCCTTGGCTAAACATGAAGAAAAGCAATTCCCTCTAGAAAAAATGAAAGAAATTGTAGCTTATTTGGCACAGAAGCATCAGGTCTATTTACTTGGAGGAAAAGAAGATGAGAAAACTCTAAATACTTTGGTGCAGCCAAAGGTAGAAAATTTAGCTGGTAAACAAAGTTTCAAAGAAGATTTGGAACTGATGGCAGGACTGAAATTTGTCATCAGTATGGATAGTGCAAATATGCATTTAGCTTCTTTGGTCGGGACGCGCGTCATCTCCGTGTGGGGAGCCACGCATCCGTACTTAGGTTTTTTAGGCTACGGGCAATCGATGAAAGATGTTGTGCAATTAGAGAATCTAAGCTGTCGCCCTTGCTCAGTTTTTGGCAACAAAACCTGCTGGCGTGGGGATTTGGCCTGCATGAATGAATTATCTTTCTTTAAAACAATTCTTTAATCTAATTTTTTTTTAAGGCTTTAGAAATTTCATCAAAAAAAACCGCCTTGAAATTCCCAAAACGGCTTTTTATTAATATAAAAAATTAAAATTATCTCGCAAGATAGGTTTTCAGAATCCTACTCCTTGAAGTGTGTTTTAATCTTCGGATGGCTTTTTCTTTAATTTGACGGACGCGTTCACGTGTTAAATCAAAAGCTTCACCGATTTCTTCTAAGGTCATTGGGTGCTCGCCATTCAGCCCAAAATACAAGCGAATCAAATCAGCTTCTCTCGGGGTCAAAGTTTTCAACGCTCTTTCAATTTCAATACGAAGCGACTCGTTAAGCAATTCCCTATCAGGATTAGGCGATTCCCCAGAGCGTAAAACGTCGTACAAATTAGAATCTTCACCTTCCACCAATGGAGCATCCATAGAAACGTGACGCCCACTATTTTTCATTGATTCTTTTACATCATCTTCAGTCATATCCAATTGGTCTGAAATCTCTTCTGCCGATGGAGCTCGCTCATGTTCCTGCTCTAGCGAAGCATAAGCCTTATTGATTTTATTGATGGAACCAATTTTATTGAGCGGCAAACGTACAATTCTAGATTGTTCTGCCAACGCCTGCAAAATAGATTGACGAATCCACCAAACGGCGTACGAAATAAATTTAAAACCACGCGTTTCATCAAATCGCTGAGCTGCTTTGATGAGCCCTAAATTTCCTTCGTTTATCAAATCTGGTAAACTCAAACCTTGATTTTGGTACTGTTTTGCTACGGAAACAACGAACCTCAAATTCGCTTTTGTCAATTTTTCTAAAGCAATTTTATCTCCAGCCTTGATTCGCTGAGCCAATTCCACTTCATCCTCTGCTGTAATCAAATCAACTTTACCTATTTCCTGTAAATATTTATCTAGAGAAGCTGTTTCACGATTAGTAACCTGTTTGGTGATTTTTAGTTGCCGCATATATTTTTTTAAAACTTATTTTTTTTAAACTTAATATAACTATTGATTTACCAAAAATATTTCGGTAAATTTGTAGACAAGACTTTCTTATTTATTTTTAGCTCTTGCTCTATTAACTAATACGTGACAGCGTAGTAAAATGTTACAAGCTTTAATGTTAACTTTTAGTTAAAACTCAAATGATTTTTTTAATTTTAAGAGGCAAGTTTTATTTCAGAATATTTTTTTTGAATTCTAAAATAAATTCTTCCTAAAAAATATTCTAACAAATTTTACTTTTTTTCATAAAACAGAAAAATCATAATGAGGTGATGGTATAATATTTGTGAAAATTAAGCTAAAATATCAAAATTATGAAAAAACTTGTTTTAGGGATAAGCTTAGCATCCATGATTTTTGCAGTGCAGTCTTGTGAGAAAAAAAATGAAGCTCAAAATACTAACAATGAGATAGTTGCACCGTCAGAGAATTCTGAAATGGGAGTCGTTTCTGAAGTTATCGTTCCTTTATCTTCCAAAAGCGGAAGTTCTGTGGCTGGAAGTGCAACCTTTACGCAAAGTGGCAACGAAGTGACCCTTAAAGTAGATGTTACAGGATTGAAAGGCAGTGAACATGCCATTCATATTCATGAAAATGGTGATTGCTCTGCCGATGATGGTTCTTCTGCTGGCGGGCACTGGAATCCTACTGGAGATGACCACGGGAAGTGGGGCGAAGGTGATTTTCACTACGGTGACATCGGTAATTTAGTTGCTGATGCAGAGGGTAAATCAACCTTAGTCTTTACAACAGATAAGTGGACTTTAGAAGATAATGCAGAAAATGGATTGAGAGGAAAATCAGTTATCATCCATGCAAAAGCGGATGATTTTACATCTCAGCCATCTGGTGCTGCTGGAGATCGTATCGCTTGTGGGGTTATTAAATAATATCTTCTAATATTTTTTAGCCTCAAAAAAAAGCCTTTAGATTAAATTTCTGAAGGCTTTTTTTTATCATATAAATTATGATTTCAAATTTTTTAAGGCTTAAAAAATTTTATGCTTTTTTTATGCTTTATTCAGCATATCCACTTCTGCTACTTTCAGTAGGAAATTATGCATCTGGTCGTTTCGCATAAATGATTTCATATGTTCACTTCCTGGCCCATACATCGCCAATTCTGTGTAGTCAGAGGTATGATTCATGCTGTTCCAACCCACGTGGAAGTGCTCATACTGCATTTTAGATAGCAACAGGAAAGGCAAATGCTTCGGGTTATAGATTCCATCTTCGGCTTGCACATCTTTGTAGTAGGCAATGATTTCTTTGGCGTGTTCGGTTGAAATTTTCATATTCCCAGAATTTTCATACAAGCGGTCTATGATTTCTTTTTCGGTAGCATCGGTTCTGATTCCTTGCAAAATCCAATCATTAGAATGCTTGATGCTCACCGTGTTATCAAATAGCGGGTCTACGCCTTTCCCGTACACCAAACCAGGATTTGCATTCCCATGGTCAGAGGTTATTACGACTAGCGTATTTCCATCTTTTTTAGCAAAATCCAATACGTGATTCACACAAGAATCAAACATTAACTGATCAAATAACAGAGCAGCAAAATCATTGCCGTGCGCCGCCCAGTCTACTTTGCCTGCCTCTACCTGCAATACAAAACCATTGCTATGTGATTTCATTTGCTCTATAGCTTTTTGCGTCAAATCCAATAAGTTAGGCGTAGTTTTATCTGTGCCCAAAGTTTTAGCATCTACAGAATACGGCAATGAATCTTCGGTGAAAACACCTAATAACTTCTGATTTGGCTGAGCCTTCAGCATCTCAGATTTATTTTTTGCCACGTGATAGCCTTTCTTTGTAAAGACCGCGTACATATCTTTTTTATCTTTTCTAGACTTAGGGTCAAAATATTTTTGCCCGCCGCCCATCATCACATCAAAATCTAGCGTAGCATACTTCTCTGCAATAGCCGCTTGGTCGCTTCTAGACTTTATATTCACACAAAATCCTGCTGGCGTGGCGTGCGTAATGGGCACGGTGGTAACGCAACCTACTTTTTTTCCCGCTTTTTTAAATTTTTGCAAGATTGGTTCATATTCTTCGCCTTTGGCGCCAATATTCAGGTTTCCGTTGGGGACTCTATGCCCCCCACCCCAAGAAGAACTCGCTGCAGCAGAATCTGTAACAATAGACGTCTTAGAAGCCATATCCATCAACCCTCTTTGCATCAAATCATCTTGATATGCCCCCAGCCAAGCTGATGGTTTTCCTAAAATTCTTTTGCTATAAATATCGCTCATTGCCAGCGTACCAGAACTCATGCCATCACTCACCATGAAGATAATGTTCTTGGTTTTTTTATGCCTAAATTCTTCTCTGATTGTATTTGATTTTAAGCTTTCTGCTCCCAAGAAAAAAGCCCCAAGCCCAAGCAAAGACGAGTTTTTAAAGAATTCTCTCCTTTTCATGCCTAAAAATTTATTTATGACAAATGTAAAGGTTTTTCGCTTAACTGAATATTATAATTTTGTTTAAATCTCATTTAAATGAAAACTAAAGCATAACTGAATGAACAAAAGAAGCGAGCTCTAATTTACAAATCTGAGCTCGCTTTTTATTTTTTAACGCCATGAGTAAACACTGGCTTAAACCACGCCTGTTTTCTCTTTATACGCTACTTTTTAATTATTATCTTTAATACAACGCACGTTGCTCCCGAAGGATCGGTCGTTGCTGTTCGTAGTGTCGCCGCCACTGTCTAAGGTCATGTCGTAAGCAGAGCTACTGCCTCGAGCAGAGCTACTCCAGTACCACCCGTTAGATCTCTTGCGGCTCAGCGAACCATGGTGATAGCTACGGCTGCCAGCAGCTGCAAGGTTTGGCAATTTATTCTGTGTCCACATTTTACTTCTTACAGCATTGAGTAATTGCTGCCACTCCTCCACAGTCGGAACATGGTAACCAGACGGGCAAGGGTTATTAACTCCTCCTGCTCTCCACAACTCTAAATCTGAACCTGATGCCTTTTCACCATTCTTTGCCCAGTTATTGCCACCTTTAGTAATAAACTTCCCTGCTGCTTCGTCTGTGACTGTCCAACTTTGGGCTTTTTTAGGGGTAGTTGGTGAATTCCTAAACTCATGCCCATCACTCGCTCTCTGCCATTGGTAATATGAACCATAAAGATTTTCGTCTCTGTGGATAGATTCTCCTGTTTTATTAACGGTCGGGTTAAAATGAGGACTATTTATGTCTGCATACGCCGCACCAAGGTTGAGGTTGAGCCATGTTTTATTGTAACCGCCCACGCTTACAGTTGTAGCGCAATACACAAAATCATGCTTACCGTCACCAAAGTGCTTATCAAAAAGTATATTTTCTGGTGTACATTGTTTGATTTTATTGATGATCTCATCTGCTCTGTCTGGCTGCTTATCGCGGATATAATTTATTTTCCCATTATCTACTATTATTATATCCCATTTGAGGTCTGAGAGGCTCGTGCGCTTCACCTTTTGGTCTTTTTCATCCCAAACTAAAAGCCATTGGGTAGATTTTTCCTCAACACCTTCTATGCGCAAGTTACCTTTTTGGTTATCTTTTGCGCTGATGTCTAATGTCGCCTTTGGAGCATCTGTGTTAATGCCCACCTGAGCGGTGACCGCAACCGCTGATAATACGGCTAAAGAAAGTAATAATTTCTTCATTTGTTTTATTTTTTTGGTTAATATTTTATTGGTTTATTCTTTTCTTAATTAAATTTTTGCTGTTTTTTTTGCTTCTTCATTTAGAAAGAGCCCCAACCCGTGAGGCTCTTCTTTTTGAAGAAATTACTACTCTCACACAGGTGAAAATAGAAAAACCGCACAAGATTTTCTTGCACGGCTTTGCGGTTCGCTCCCGCAGGGAAGCAAAAAATTATTATAAGTTATTGATAATGAGTTGTTTAGCTCATTACTTGTGTGTGTGTGTGTGTGTGTGTTTACACTTTATTTTGAAACTCACAAATTTCATTTGTTAAAATTTCGTTATTTTTTTGTTAAAACTTTCCGTTGAGATTTTTCTCTTTTCTCAACCTGCCCGCAAATGTATTTCACGTTTTTGAATTATGCAAATTTATTTTTTTTGGGGGCAGAGGATTTTTTTAAAGGCTTTAGAAATTTTCAAACAGATTATTTCATTCTTTTTTTCTTGTTTTTTATCCCTGCCCAAACGGCTATAATTATCATCGCTCCAGCTACAAAATAAACGAATTTCGGTATTGGCATCGGGTCGCCAGAGGCATAGCTATGCAAGCCCGATAGATAATAATTCACGCCAAATGATGTCATTATGATAGACCAAAAAGCAAACATACTCGCTGTGTTCAGCACATAATGGTTGCCGAGTTTTGGCACAAATCTTAAATGCAAAACAATGGCGTAAACTATTACGCTAATCAATGCCCAAGTTTCCTTCGGGTCCCAAGCCCAATATCTTCCCCAGGATTCATTGGCCCAAATTCCGCCCAAAAATGTCCCCACGGTGAGTAGGAATAAACCTACCGTCATAGACATTTCATTGATGTAAGTTAATTCTCTGATTTTTAAATCTATGATAGCTTTATTTTTTTCGGTTCTGAAAATGTAAAACAATAAAACCATCAAACCTAAAACGGCGGAAAACGCCAGCGGAGCATAGCCGCTCACAATCGTAGCTACGTGAATTTTCAGCCAATAGGATTTCAAAACTGGCATCAAATTCGTGATTTCGGGATTTATCCAATCCAACCAACTAACCAAAAGCAAAGCTCCTGAAAATAAAGTTGCTAATGGAAGTGAAAAGTCTGACTTTCTGAACGTTACCAATCCACTCAACAATAAAATCAAAGCTACAAAAACTAACATTTCATAGCCATTACTCCACGGAGCGTGCTGTGCAACATACCATCTCAAAATTACATTCCCCACAAAGGCAATGAACGACAACAAAATCAAAATTACTAAAAGATTCCAAAAAAATTGAATGATTTTGCTGTGATTGAACATTTTAATAATTGCTAAAATCAGCATTACAAAACCTAAGGTGAATAAGATTTGGAATAGCCAAAAATTAAGATTCAACCTGTTGTACCACAGCTCGGCTTCTAATCTTTCGGGCGAGGGTATAATTTTTTCGCCAATTACATCTTGATAAGTCTTGATGTAATTTAATTTTTCTGAAGCGGCTTCATAATCTCGTTTAGCTAAATCATTGAAGTAAGCTGGCAAAATATGCTCAGCAAATTGAGCATCTTCTTGCGGAAAATTTTTGAAATCGTGGGTAAAGCTGTACCAAGTATTATTATCATCTTCTTTATTCGGTAAAACTTTTAAATAATTTCCAATAAAAAGGTTGTACAGAATATTGAATTTTTCGTCTAATTTCAGAATTTCTTTATCAAATTCATTTCGTTCAGCAGGTTTCTTTTGGTTTGCTTCTTCCACTTTGTCAGACAAAATATAATCGCCTTTTTCATTCAACAAATCAGAGAATGCCAACCAGCCATTTTTTCCTTTTTTCAGGTTTGGATAGCTTTCCTCAATTTTATATAAATCAATCTCTATCAATGGAATATGTTGCCATAAATTCGGAGCGGTATGCATCGCCAGAAAAGTTTGATTCACATCCAAGGTAAACTTTCCATCGCTAGTCGGGTAAAAGAAATAGGATTTCCTAGATATTTTTCTGATAATTTCAGATGCCAAAGTATTTATCGGCTTAATTCTTCCGTCCAAATCTTGCACCAGCAAACGCCCAAATTGCTCAGCAAGGTCTTTATCAATTTCTTGTGATAGAATAATCGTATCATTAATAGCGAAACGATTGCTTTTTTCTTGCTCTTGAGCATTTACAAAACTCAATAAAAACAAGAAAAATAAAGGTGCGATTTGCTTTAACTTTTTTAATTTATTGCCCACAATATTAAATCTTGATTTTTTTCCGAATAAAGTAAAAATCATTCCTACCGTCATTAAAAAATAACCGAAATAAGTGACCCAAGTTCCCCAAAAATCATGGTTTACAGACAAAACTGTACCTCGCTCATCGGTATCATAACTTGCCTGAAAAAATCGGTAACCCTTGTAATCCAGCACATTATTCATAAAAATACGATACGGAATTTGCTCTTCACCATCCAAAATCGTTACTTCACTGGCATAAGAAGACGGACTGGAAGAACCTGGGTAACGCTCTAATTGAAAGTCATTTAACCTTATTTTGAATGGGATTTCAATCGCTTTTGAACCGTAAGACAACTTAACATCTACATCGTTGATGGTGGCATCGCTCGCCAAAGGAATAAATCCTTTTCGGTACAAAATATTCACCTCTTCAGATTGATCGTCCACCGATAATTTCACCAACAAAGCATCATCTTGCGTTTCACTATTGTCTTTTAATTTTTCTGCAGTGGATTTAATTTCAAATTTCCCATGTTGGTGGAAAGTCAATGGGACAAAGGAAACATCGCCCGAACGATACAGGGTTCTCAGCGTAATCTCTTGCAAAGAATCCGCTTTCAAAACGCCTGTTCTTTGTTCATTCATAATAAAAAAGCTCAATTCTTTTGGTGACAAAACCTTGAATTGCCCATTTTCTTGAATGATATTCACGATATCTTTTTTATCAGATTGAAAACCGATTTCAAATTCAGGGTTTAATTTTTGTGTTTCGCCTTCGGTTAAGAAGATAGAACTTCTGCCATCACCTTGTGTTACCACTAATTCAAGCAAGGGTTTTCCGTTTTCTTTATCTTCTACTACATCTGCCACAGCATCGGGAATGAAATCTTTATAATCTATGGTAATTTTCTTTCCGTTGAAATCTGTTTTGATGCTGAAATCATTGTTTTTAAGTGTAGAAAAAGATAGTTTTTCTGAAATCACTTTCGTTTGTTTCCCGTCAGAAATTTCAGCGTTGAGATAATTCGTATCTGAAATTAAAATATTAGAGCTTTCACCTTCTCTGATTCTCATCACGCCTCCGTAAGAGGTGTACCGTGTAATCGCTGCTCCTAAAATTATAATGATGAAAGCTAAATGAAACGCCAAAATCGCCCATTTCTCTTTTCTCAATAATTTATATTTGAAAATATTTGCTAAAAATGTGAGCGAAAGCCCAGCCATTACTAATTCAAACCACCAAGCATCATAAATCATCACCCAAGCAGCTGATGTACCAAAATCGTTCTCTACAAAGGTGGCAACAGCCATTGCTACGCCAAAGATGAACAGTAAGATTAAAAATAATTTAGATGAAGAAAAAATTTTATAAAGCCTTTCCATAAGCCATATTCTCAAATTTAGAAAAAATGGTTTTAAGCGAACTTAAAACCATTTTATTTTTTATAACAGGTTGATTTTTAATTATTTAGAAGAAACTGATTTACTAGTATATCCTGCTTCTCTTTTTTTAGCAGCTTCCATCCACTTTGGCAATAAATTTTTCTTGAACTCTGCTTTCTCTCTGTGCAATTTTTCCATATCAAGCCCAATGAATTTTTGTGCTTTTTCTTTTGTAGAAATATCTGGCATTGGCACAGGCTGGTTGTAGCCCAAATCACTCAATACGCGAGCTACTTTGATTCTACCTTCTTGTGCTATATTCAATCCGCTATTAATAACTCTTGCGATTTCTACAGGTGCATGGAATGATGCTCCGTGAGATGCAGCAGAGAAATCCCAACGCCATTGCGCATGGCGGATGTCTTGCAATACTGGTTTCATTTGTGCTTCCGTTGCTCCTAAATCCCAAGCTTTTTTAGCTTCAACGTGTAGTTTGACCAAAGCATCTTCTAATCTGATTCTGTTTTCTAAAGATTTATTTTGTCTTTCATAAACATTTTGAACCAATTTAGTCGCTTCTTCTCTGTGGCAAACTTGGCAAGCGTTGGCTATATTGTTCAAAGGAGATTGAATATGGTGATCAGTAAATTTTTGTCCGCCTTCACTCTTATATGGCATATGACAATCGGCACAAGAAACGCCTCTATCCGCATGAACGCCCATTTGCCAAGTTTCATAGCCTGGGTGTTGAGCTTTCAACATTGGAGCTCTACTCAGCTGGTGAGTCCAGTCAGAGAATTCAATTTCATCATAATATTTTTCCATGTCTTCCACGGTAAAGCCGTTTTTCCAAGGGAGAGTTAAGTAAGGTACTCCTTCTTCCACTGGATTTTTTTTATCAAAATAGTATTCTACGTGGCATTGTGCACAAACCAATGAACGCATTTCTTGGTGTGTAGCATTGTTAATATCTTTTCCTTGAGCTTGAAAAGCTTCTACCAAAGCTGGTCTTGTGATTTTCAGTTTCATTGTTTTCTCATCGTGGCAGTCTGCACAACCGATAGGGTTTACTACCTCGTGCCCTAAATCAGACCATTTTGCTTTGTAGAAAGCTGCTACGCCCATTTCATTCATCAATCTTGGAACATCTGGTCCTTTACAAGTCCAGCAAGTTGCAGGCATTGGTCCATCACCATTTTCTTTGGGAGCACCTGTTCGCAATGAGTTATGAATATCTTCAATTGCATATTGGTGACCTCTACCTTGTGAATAATCTTTGGAGAAAGCATACCCTGCCCAAAGCACTACCATTCTAGGATCTTCTTCTAGCATGTCTATCCATGCGTTTCCTCCATGGGCAGTGGCAAAAGTAGTGTCTCTTGTCTGCATGAAAGACTGATATTCTGCTGGGTAATTTTCTCCCCAAACCTCATTACGTGGTTCATTTTTAGCTATTTCCACTTTTGGCACATAAGCGTACTTAGCTTCATTTTTCCTGTTGATAACACTTGATGCCAGCAATCCTAATAGGAATACGGCAACAGCAGTTACTGCAAATAATACCCAATTTTTCATGTGAATGAATTTTATTTTTCGTTTTTGTTTTTATCTTTATTTTTAATCTTTTCTCTCAGCCATTCAGGAACTACCGTTCCATCTTTATCTGTAGGAATCGGTGCAATATTATTTCGCACCGTTGTCAATCCGTGTAATTTACCGTGAGGAACTTCTTTGTGGCAAGACCAGCATTGTCTATCTGTCCTATTAGAATAATGATTTGCTATAAATCCGTCATATTTCACTTGCGTTACTTGCTGAACGTGGCATCTGATGCAATTGTTTTGCACTACTTCTTCTGATGCTTCTCGCATAAACATAACATCTGGCTCTGCTCTTGCGGTGAAAACCGATGCGTGAAACAAACCGTCTTTTGCTTTAAAATAATATTGATTGAAAATATTGTTGTGCGGAACGTGACAATCATTACAACTTGCCCATTCTCTGTGAGAACTGTGCATCCAGCTGTTATAGACCGATGTCATTACATGGCAATTGACACAAGCCTGCGGGTCGTCTGACATATAGGAAAGCATCTTTGCCTCTCTTGCGATAAAAAATCCCAATCCGCAGAAAATAGCGAGTAAAAAAATTGCAACTAAACGCCATCTCGTGTTCTTTTCTGGAAATATTCTCTTAAAAAAAGGCATAACTCTAATTTTTAGTAATAATTATTTTGTACTGAATAATGTTGGTTTGAAGGTAAACATCAGCCAAGCCCAATTATTGGTTTCGTTTGCCTTACCATTTTTAATTAACTCCATTCCATCGCTAGCAAACATATGAGAGTAGCCAGCATTTAAGGTTACATTATAATAAATTTTATAGCCAAAAGTGATGTCTAATTCATTTCCAAATCGTTTTTTGTCTAAATCAGCGGCAGATGAGAAGTTATGCAAGGCTAAGCCTACATTGGTTTTTTCACTGGTTTTGATGTTTGCTTTGGCATGTAAATCCAATAAACCAACGCTATTCAAATGATTGCCAACATAAAAATAATCCATCAAACCGTTGAATTTATGATTGGTCCCAAAGAGTGGATTAAAGGCTTTGTTTTTATCGTTTGCTATTACTTTATTGTCATTACCACTTTGTAGCTCTGCCCCGATGCCTAAATTAAACTTTGTCGTAACATTATAATTGGCTTCCAAACCTAATAGATACGCACTTACAACATTAGCATCTATGTCTTTGCCCATTTGGTAATATGCATTCCCTATTAAATTTAACGCATTAGCTTTATAATTTAAGTGCGTACCGATCGTTTGGGTGTACTGAGTTTCTGATTTTCCGCTATTAGCATTCACTAATTGCCAGCCATTATTTACAAACAATAAACTTCCAGAGAAATCTACCCAATCGTGGTGCAACCAAGCGTATTGCATGCTTTTGTAGTTTCTATCTACCGTATAGATGTTTCCCGTTAATTTCTCACCATCTTGATTATAAGCAAATCCTACATCGGCTCTGAAGTTATTTTTCTTAAATTGCACCAAGGCCGCATCATGGCTTCTTGCTTGTTGTGCCCAATCTACGTTCCCAAAAAATCGAGAATCATCGTATACAATTTCTTGGCGACCTAATTTTAAGGCTATTTCTTCTGTCACATTGAATTTCCCCCAAGCTTCATGAACGGCTAATTTATTCTTATCAGTAGCATTTAGTTGCGGAACATCTCCCCAAACACGCACATCTTGCAAGCTTAAACGAAACTCCATGTTTTCATTTTTATAATTTGTATTCAATCTTGTTCTTTGGGAAACGAAAGCGGCCTCATCATCACTTTTATCAAACAACGTTTTAAATCCATGTCTGTATTCAAATCTTGGTCTCAATTCTGCTTCTACACTCAACTGTGCAAAAGCTGAAACTGATAATACCAACGCTCCTAATCCTAAGTTTAATTTCATTTTCTTCTTTGTTAAACTTCTTAACAAATGTAGGTAATTCCAAATTTTAAAAAAAATGATAATAGTCATCAAGTATAAGATTATCAGTTATTTAGAATCTTTCTAAAATTCCTATTACTGATTCTTTTTATAAGTTAAAATTCCCATAATAGCAATGGGAATTAGCATACCTATAATGTATATAGCTTGTTGATTGATAAGCTGCGGAAAAAGAAAAATTGTGAACAACACCCCAGCAACGCTTCCTCCCAAATGGGCTGCATGTCCTGTATTATCTTTCAAATGCTTCATCCCAAACATAGAATAACCTAAATAAACTAAGCCAAATACCCAACCTGGGAAATTAAAAAACGGTAGAAAAATTAATCGTAATGGCATTTCTGGATTGATGATAATCGCCGAAAATACAATGCCTGAAACTCCTCCTGAGGCTCCAACTGCCGTATACCAACCTTGATTTTTATGAAACAGGATTGTGAATAAACTGCCAAAAAATACTGCTGTAATATAAATTAAAATAAATACAACATCGGAAAAAATACTCAAAACTACTGGCGCAAAGACATACAATGCAAACATATTGAAAAATAGATGCATGGTATCTGCATGTAGAAATGCCGATGTAAACATTCTATCATATTGCTTACCATTCAATATAGCATTCATATCAAATTTCAACCGATTGAATAACTGATAATTACCCCAGCCTTGCCAACTAATCAATACTGTGATGCCGATTAAAATGTAGAGAATAATTATGGAATTCATCATTTTTTTTTAAGCCTTAAAAAATTTTATTCTTCTTCATCTACGAATAATAAACCTTGTGAGGTTTCACTCCCGAAAAACAAACGAGTTTCTTTCTTTGGCATTTCTTCCTCTTTTGGTTCTTCGTAAGGAATGGGGGGTAAAACCTTGATTTCCTTCACAGCATAGGTTGTCAACTGATTTCCCAATGCTGAAATACCTTTCACTGAAATAAACTCCTCTAAATTCACCGTTTCCGAGTCACGCTGATGTCCTTTAATTTTCTTGAAAATAATTTCAATTATAGGAATATAATCTACTGAAATCATTTCTATAAAGGAATTTTCATCTGCCAAATCATAAAACTCCTGAGGGTTTAATGTGTCTTCTAACGTAAATCGTTTTACGTAGTAGCGTTCTCTTTCTGAGTGATAATACACACAAGTAATCGGCTTGCTTGGCTCCCATTTTTCTAAGACCGAATATTCCTCATCAAATCTGTTGCTAAGTTCAAATGTATGAAGCTGAGCCACCCCTTTGGTACTGATGGTTAAAATTTTATCACTCCCTTTGAAGGCTCCTAGCAATTCACCTCTTCCCTCTGCATTGAGCCGCCTTACGGCATCATCAAACCAAATTTTGCGTGGAGCTAATGTAGACACTCCTTCCTCTTTCAATTCTACCTTTTTCACAGGATATTTGGTAACTAGATTGCCTTTAGCGCTACGCCCTTTCACGTCCAATTCTGCAAAATTAATATCTATGCGCAATTTTTTCAGGCGGGAATTGACTTTCAATAATACTTGCACAACTTCAGCTTCACCATTAGGATTAGCAGAAAAATACAAAATCTCTGAATGCTCCTTATCTTTGCAAACGCTGTATTCTTTGTCTCGAATCACGCTGGTGACATTAAATCGCTTTTGATAAACTGGCCCCGTCTTTCCGTAGCGGTAGATAAGATTGTAGGTGGTTCTTTTGTCTTTTTTCTTCCAGACGGCAACGTGAATAATATTTTTCCCGACAAATGTTTTGTCATCAACCTTGGTTACAATCATGGCGCCGTCTCTGCGGAAAGCTATAATATCATCAATATCAGAACATTCAAATAAATATTCATCTTTTTTAAGCGAAGTCCCGATGAAACCTTCTTCAAAATTAGCATAAAACTTCACATTCGCTGCTGCAACTTTCGCTGCATCTATATCTTCAAACAGGCGAATCTCCGTCAGCCGCTCTTTTTCTTTGCCATATTTTTCTTTCAGTTTCTGGTAATAGGCAATGGCATATTCCACCAAATGATTTAAATGATGCTGAACTTGAGCTATTTTTTCTTCTAATGAATCGATGTATTGTTGAGCTTTATCTAAATCAAATTTTGAAATTCGTTTGATTTTAATCTCTGTTAAACGCACAATATCTTCTTGGGTAACTTCTCTTTTTAAGTGCCCGATAAATGGTTTCAAACCTTCATCTATAGATGAAATAACGCCTTCCCACGTAGTTTCTTCTTCAATATTGCGGTAAATTCTGTTTTCAATAAAAATCCGTTCCAAAGAAGAGTAATGCCATTGGTCTTCTAATTCGCCCAATTCAATTTCCAATTCTCTTTTCAGGAGATTTACGGTATTATCTGTATTGATTTTCAAAATTTCAGAAACAGATAAAAATTCTGGTTTATTGTTGACAATTACACAAGCATTTGGGGATACAGAAATCTCGCAATTTGTGAAGGCATATAAAGCATCTATGGTTTTATCTGGCGAAGTTCCTGGGGCTAAATGCACCAAAATATCTACATCTCTTGCCGTATTGTCCTCAATATGTTTGATTTTAATTTTCCCTTTTTCATTGGCTTTAATCACACTTTCAATCAATGTTCCAGTATTGGTTCCGTAAGGGATTTCAGTAATTTGAAGCGTATTTTTATCCAACTGCGTAATTTTAGCTCTTATTCTGACTCTCCCGCCACGTTCGCCATCGTTGTAATCAGAAACATCTATCATTCCGCCCGTTTGAAAATCAGGGTATAATATGAATTTCTTCCCTCTCAAATGATGAATCGAAGCATCTATCAATTCATTAAAATTATGTGGAAGAATTTTGGTTGAAAGCCCCACGGCAATTCCCTCCACGCCCTGCGCTAGCAAGAGTGGAAATTTCACAGGAAGATCTACTGGTTCGCGGTTTCTCCCGTCGTAAGAGAGTTGCCAATTCGTTGTTTTGGGATTGAAGATTACCTCTAAGGCGAATTTCGTCAATCTCGCTTCGATGTAACGTGCCGCCGCCGCCCCGTCACCCGTAAATACATTTCCCCAGTTTCCCTGCGTGTCTATGAGCAAACCTTTTTGCCCTAATTGCACCATGGCATCTGTAATTGCCATATCCCCGTGCGGGTGATACTTCATGGTATTCCCTACGATGTTGGCAACTTTATTATAGCGCCCGTCCTCCATCTCCCGCATGGAATGCATAATGCGGCGTTGCACTGGCTTGAATCCGTCATGTACGGAGGGGATAGCTCGTTCTAAAATTACATACGAAGCGTAGTCTAAAAACCACTCCTCATACATACCTGAAATTTTCTTGAGCGATTCGCCTTCGTGTTTATCTGGGGTTAATTCTGCCATAGATTGTTAGATTTTTTTAAGCCTTTAAAAATTTAAGGTGATTTTTAATTTTTTTTAAGCTTTTAAAAATTTAATCTCAATTTTGCTGTAAAAATAAGGATTTTGGTTAATTTACTAAATGGCATCTACAACTTCCATTCCTTCATCATTTTCTACCACTAAATTTTCGATGATAAATTCCTGACGTTCTGGTGTATTTCTTCCCATATAAAATTCCAAAAGTTCATCTATCGTCGTGTCTTTGCCCAGCATTACGGGCTCTAAGCGCATATCTTTCCCTATGAAGTTTTTAAATTCCCCTGGCGAGATTTCGCCTAAACCTTTAAATCGTGTGATTTCCGGATTTTTACCTAATTCTTTGATGGCTTTTCTCCTTTCATCTTCTGTATAGCAATAGCGTGTTTCTTTTTTGTTTCGCACGCGGAATAGTGGCGTCTGCAAAATATACAAATGCCCCTCGCGAATCAATTCTGGGAAAAACTGCAAAAAGAAGGTGATAATCAAAAGGCGAATGTGCATCCCGTCTACATCTGCATCGGTGGCTATCACGACATTGTTGTAGCGTAAATCTTCTAAACTTTCCTCAATATTGAGTGCCGCCTGTAGAAGATTAAACTCTTCATTTTCATAAACGATTTTCTTTGTCAACCCATAGGAATTCAGCGGTTTCCCTCGCAAAGAAAACACCGCTTGAGTTTCTACATCTCGGCTAGTGGTGATCGACCCCGAAGCTGAATCTCCCTCGGTAATGAAGATGGTCGTTTCTAAATTTCGGCTATGCTTAGCGTTGTTGTAATGTTGCTTGCAGTCTCTGAGTTTTTTGTTATGCAGGCTCACTTTTTTTGCTCGGTCTTTTGCTAATTTGCGAATGCCTGCTAAATCTTTTCTCTCCCTTTCAGATTGATTGATTTTACGTTGCAAAAGTTCTGCTGTCTCAGGGTTTTTATGCAAATAATTATCTAAATTTCTTTTGATGAAATCATTCACAAAAGTACGCACCGTGGGCAAATCGCCGCCCATATCAGTAGAGCCCAGTTTGGTTTTGGTTTGCGATTCAAAAACGGGCTCCATTACTTTAATCGCTATTGCAGAAATCACAGATTTTCTAATATCTGAAGCATCATAATTTTTCCCGTAGAAATCACGAATGGTTTTCACTATTGCTTCTTTCAAAGCACTCAAATGCGTCCCCCCTTGTGTGGTGTTTTGCCCATTTACAAAAGAATAATACGTTTCTGAATAGGATTTAGAACTGTGCGTCAATGCGACTTCAATGTCATCTTCTTTTAAATGAATAATGGGGTAAACGATTTCTTCTTCTATATTATCTTGCAACAAATCTTTCAACCCGTTTTCTGAATAAAATTCTTCTCCATTAAAGATGATGCGCAAGCCTGGATTCAGGTACACATAATTTTTGAGCATTTTCTCGATGTACTCCGTGCGAAATTTAAAGTTTGAGAAAATCTTCTCATCAGGAACAAAAGTAATTTTTGTCCCTTTGCGTATCGTTGTGTCTTTTTCGGGGTGCTCCTCTTGCAATTCTCCTTTAGAGAATTCCGCTTCACGCGTTCTGCCATCGCGCACCGACTGCACCTTGAAGTAGCTAGAAAGCGCATTCACCGCCTTGGTTCCCACGCCATTAAGCCCCACCGACTTCTTGAATGCGCGGGTATCATACTTACCACCTGTATTCATTTTTGAAACAGCATCTACCATTTTCCCCAACGGAATCCCTCGTCCGTAATCACGCACGGTGACTTCGCTTTCTTTCACGGTAACTTCAATGGTTTTGCCACTGCCCATCACAAATTCATCAATGGAATTGTCTAGAATTTCTTTCAGCAGAATATAGATTCCATCATCTTGGCTAGAACCATCGCCGAGTTTACCAATGTACATCCCCGGCCGCATACGGATATGCTCTCGCCAGTCTAGCGTTTTGATATTTTCTTCTGTATAATTGCTCATGGTATTAAAAATTCAAAATTACAAAAAAAGTAGAAGAAATTTCATTCCCAAATGTTTACCTAAGCATTTCTGAGTACAACTAAAATTTCTCTTAATATCTTATTTATTTGTAAAAAAATCGTCTCAGAAAGAGACTTTTTTTATGACCTGATTTCAATTAATATTATTTCTAAAGAAAAAAGATAGAATAAAACAAGAGATGAATTTACGCTTAAATTTTGAATATCAAATGCTTAGCATTATTTCTATAGCTCATTTTGATAATACTAAAGATGCTTATCAGGAATTAATTTTGCAACAATTTACCCCATTAGCATTTTTATAATAATTGAACTTAGGTAAAAAAAAACAAGCGTGATTTTATACAAACCACGCCTGTTTTCTCTTTATACGCTACTTTTTAATTATTATCTTTAATACAACGCACGCTAAACCCGTTAGCTCGGTTGTAGTCGCTGTTGAGCGCATTGCTGTAGCCACCGCGGAAGTACATGTTGTGAGCGTAGGTACTGTCGTAAGCAGAGCTACTCCAGTAGTACCCGTTAGAACCACTGTAGTACAGTGAACCATTGTAATAGCTATGGTGGCCAGCAACTGCAAGGTTTGGTAACTTATTTTGACTCCACATTTGATTATTATCACTATAATCACGGCTACCCGTTACAGCCTGATGAAAGTCCTTCCACTCCTGGATAGTCGGAACATGGTAACCAGACGGACAAGGGTTATTAACTCCTCCTGCTCTCCACAACAATAAATCTGAACCTGATGCATTTTCACCATTCGCTACCCAGTTAGCGCTTCCAGTAATAAACAAATTGCCTGCGTTTGTCCAACTTGTGGCTTTTTGTGAGGTAGTTCCTTGACCCTTAAACTCATGCCCATCACTCTTTCTCTGCCATTGGTATAATGAACCATGGGTTTTAATATCGTCGTGGGCAGCTTTGCCAAACAACTGCTGCTGTGGCTTAAAGTTTGCTCCTACTTTGGCATATTCCGCTCCTAAGTTGTAATTGAGCCACGTTCTATTGTAACCATTCGCTGTAACGGTAACGGGCAAGTAAACAAACTGGTGGCGTAATTCTCCATTGGTTCTTTCTCCAAACTTCTTGTCTGGGATAACGCCTATCCCTTTGAGGATCACTTTGGATTCGCTCCCGTTTATATTAATATTATAAGTTGCAATTTCGTAACTTTTCCCTGGCGCCAGCTGCTTAACTTGGTAACGCTTATCTCCTTTTACCTCTAGCGTCGCAGTCAACTCGCCTTGCACTTCAAAATTCCCTGCTGGGATATTAAGCGTGATTTCGTTAATGTCGCCATCTTGCCCTGGGAAGGTGGTTTTATCAATGCTTACGGCCTTATAACTTCCTTTTCCACCAGTGTAAGGTATTCTGATGCTAACTTTGTTGTCCTCATTATCTATAAGACTTTGTATGGTCGTGCTACCATGGGCAAACGACACGATATAATGCTCTTGGTTTTGCAGGTTTGCGTTTCCTTTACCTACCGTTAATTGCTGCTCTGCAGTTAACCCTAATTTGCTGAATCTAGCCGTAAGCTGACCTGCCCGCGGCGTCCCGCTAAGCGTATACGTCAAAGTTTTGCTTTCGCCTCCATTTAGGCTAAGGCTGCAGTTGGCTGAGCAATTTACGTCTATTATTTCCCCTTCATTTTCTACCGTAACGGCATCAGAGAATTTAGCATTTTTAACTTCAGCGAATCCATTGTTGGTAATTTTGAAACTTACACTGGCGCCTTTTAATGCCACGCCTCCTATAAATTGCCCGCTGATTTTTTCTGGCGATACTGCTACGCTTTGTGATGATGCGCTTCCTACATTGGGGATGCATTCCCACTGGGGGGCACCGCTTTCGTCCTCCCCAAGGTACATCTCAAGGCACTTCTTATCGGTATTATATATCATCATTCCTTCGCTCACATTTTCAAATTTCAAGCGCTGCGCTGTGCTAACATTTGGGAAGTGAACTCCCTGAGGTGTTGTAGGGTCTGCCCATTTTGTACCCGCAGGGGCTCCCTGAGGATTTATATAAGCAGCATCAAGAGTGCCCTTTGGCTGGTCTGTATTAACGCCCACCTGAGCGGTGGCTAAGACCGCTGGCAATACAACGAAAGAAAGTAACAATTTCTTCATTTGTTTTAATTTTTTTGGTTAATATTTGATTGATTGATTCTTTTCTTAGATTAAATTTTTGCTGTTTTTTTTGATTCTTCATTTAGAAAGAGCCCCAACCCGTGAGGCTCTTCTTTTTGAAGAAATTACTACTTTCACACAGGTGAAAATAGAAAAACCGCACAAGATTTTCTTGCACGGCTTTGCGGTTCGCTCCCGCAGGGAAGCAAAAAATTATTATAAGTTACTGATAATGAGTTGTTTAGCTCATTATTTGTGTGTGTGTGTGTGTTTACACTTTATTTTGAAACTCACAAATTTCATTTGTTAAAATTTCGTTATTTTTTTGTTAAAACTTTCTGTTGAGATTTTTTCTCTTTTCTCAACCTGCCCGCAAATGTATTTTACGTTTTTGAATTATGCAAATTTATTTTTTTTTGGGCAGAGGATTTTTTTTAAGGCTTTAGAAATTTTTATTTATTCTTTCTATCAGGTAATAATTTAAGGCTGTACAAATCTTTTCGGCGGTCTTTTAGATTTTTTACTGAGCCTTGCTCATGCAGTTCTAGCAACAAATCTAAGTCTACGTCTTCTACCAAAATCATCTCGGTATTGGGCGTTGCTGCTGCCTTGATGCCATCGGCCGGGAATGCGAAATCACAAGGCGTGAACACCATCGACTGTGAATATTGGATATCCATATTATGAACTTTAGGCAAATTCCCTACACTACCTGCTATTGCCACATAACATTCATTCTCTATTGCCCGAGCTTGGGCACAATACCGAACGCGCGAGAAGCCGTTTTGAGTGTCTGTCAAGAACGGGACAAACAATATATCCATTCCTTGGTCTGCCAACAGGCGGCTGAGCTCAGGAAATTCAGAGTCGTAACAAATTAGAATTCCGATTTTACCACAATCGGTGTCAAAAACTTTAACCTGGCTACCGCCCTTCAATCCCCAGGCTTTTACTTCATCTGGCGTGATATGAATTTTCTCATAACGTTCCACCGAGCCATCTCTACGGCACAGGAACCCGATGTTGTATAGCTGGTCATCTACCACTTCTGGCATGCTCCCTGTGATGATATTGATGTTGTATTGCATTGCCAATTCAGAGAATCGCTCTTTAAATCGTTGCGTAAATTCTGCTAATTTACGGATTGCTTCTGCCTCAGATAAATGGTTGTAATCGGCCATCAGCGGCGCATTGAAGTACTCGGGAAACATCGCAAAATCGCTTCGGTAGCCCGAGAGCGTGTCTACGAAATATTCTGCCTGCTCCATTACATCTTCAAAGCTTTTGTAGGCACGCATCTGCCACTGAATCAGCCCTAAACGCACCACCGATTTCGTCGTCTGCGTAATTTCCTCTTCCACTTCTTCGTAGTAAATATTGTCCCACTCCATTAGGATGGCATTTTTGTCTGAAAGCTTATCATCGGGCAAATAATTCCTCAAAATCCTCGTGGGGCGGAAATCATTAGAAATCTGAAAATTCAGCACACTATCGTGAATTTCTTTGTCACGTACTTTCTGTATATACTGTTTTGGCGTCATCTCGTCCGCATACTTGTGGTAATTGGGCATTCTACCGCCAAAGGCAATCCCTTTAAGGTTCAGTTTTTCGCACAGTTCACGGCGATACTCGTACAAGCGCCGCCCCAACTTCATTCCCCTAAAACTGGGGTGAACAAAGATGTCTATACCATAGAGTACATTCCCGTGGGGCGTGTGCGTAGAGAAGGTTTCTTTGCCCGTGATGGAATCGTAGGTATGGTGTTTATCAATCTTCTTATCAGGAACGATGATGCTAAGCGCCACTGCAGCGATTTCATTATTAATTTTCAGTGCGACTTGCCCTTCTGGGAATTTTTCTATCAAAATTTTGATTTGTTCTTCCTCCCAAATGTTGTGTGCCATGCTGGCATAGGCGGCCTTCATGGTGGCTGCAAGTGCTGGGTAATCTTCTGCCGTTAAGTATCTTAGCTGAATGTTTTCTATATTTTCTGCTTTCATTGATTCAAAAATGGTTTCCGCAAATGTACATTTTTTAGAATTTTAGTTACAGCAATCTCATGATTGGTCTACTTAAATATTCATCAATTTTCACATTTTTTTTTAAAGGCTTAAAAAAATTAAGAAAACTGACAGAAATAATGTTTGTTAATTCAAAAAAAATAACTTTGGGTTTTGAAATTTCTTAATATTTCCATTGGAAAAGTCATATAAATTTTTGGCTTTTCTTTTTTTAGCCAAATTTTAATGATTTTTTTTAAAGGCTTAAAAAATTTATTTACAAATATAATTTGAATTTACTCGCTGCTTGCCAAAGCCAATTTTAACGAACTTATAACATACAAAAGGCTAACTTTATTGCGAAAAAAAAATGGGTAATCCTTAATTTTACCTTTTTAAAAACTTCGCTATGCGCAAAAATTTTCTTCTGCTTTCTGCATTCGGTTTTGCTGGTTTACTGCAGGCACAGATCTCGAACATTGATTTCCGTGAAAACAAAGAATTTCATCGAGCTCAGTTTCTCTACCAAGAGCAATCTTACTGGGCAAGTCAGCATACTTTTGAAAAGTATTTGCAAAAAGAAAATATTGCAACCGATGAAGAAGAAATTGCGGCCTACTTCGCTGCGCTTACTTCGCTTATCAATAATCAAGACGGAGGCCAAGCGCGGCTGATGAGTTTCCAGGCAACGTACCCACGCAGCAGCTTGAGCCAACAAGGCACGTGGCATTTGGGTAGCTATTACCTCTCTAAAGGCGATTATGATAAAGCTTTTGATTATTTATCTCGTAGAAATTTGAGTGATTTACCCGCTTATCAGCAAGATGAATTTCGGTTTAAATTGGGGTATGTCAACTTCATGAAAGACCGAAAAAATCAGGCTTTAAACTATTTAAAACCTTTGACTCGACATGCCGTCTATGGGGAGGATGCTAAATATTATGTTGGGCACATCTATTACAGCCAAAGAAAGTATGATTTAGCTCAGCCTTACTTTGAGGAATTGCAACAGCGGAATCCTGTTTTCCGCCAACGATTGTTGCCTTATATGGTTCAAATTAAATTTAATGATGAGAATTATAACGAAGCCATTCGACTGGGCAAAGAGCAATTAACGGCCTACCAAGATGCTCATCTCACCAGTGAGATTTCTAAAATCGTGGGCGAAAGTTATTTTCACCAAGGGCAGTACGACCAAAGCATTCCATATCTAGAAGCTTACACAGGCGAAATGTCTGCAGCTGATTACTATCAACTGGGCTATGCCTATTATCAACAAAAAAATTATGAAAAATCTATTTCGCTTTTCAATAAAATTGTAGCGGGAAATGATAAAATGGCACAAATCGCTTACTACCAATTAGGAAACGCTTATTTGCAAACTAACCGAAAGGAACAAGCTTTAGCCGCCTTTCAATCGGCTGGGAAAATGGATTTTGATGCCGCTCTGCAGGAAGACGCATATTATCACTACGCTAAGCTAAGTTATGATGTCGGGAATCCTTATGAAAGTACGCCAGTAACATTGCAAAAATATTTAACCCAATACCCGAGTGGAGCACATCGCAAGGAAATCCAAAATTTGCTGGTGGATGCTTACATCACTTCTGGAGATTATCGTCAAGCAGCGGAGATGCTCCGACCAATTCAGAATAAAAATGCTGAACAGAATAAAACCTTCCAATTAGCCAATTATTTGTATGCCACTACTTTATATAAGAACGGAAAGTTAAATGAGGCTAAAAATTATTTCACTACGGCTCGCCAAATCAGTGCAGATGATGTGGTGACGGCTCGTGCTGAGTTTTGGCTCGGTGAAATTGCTTATCGCCAAGGGAAATACGGCGAAGCCCTGAATTTTTTTAAAGGCTTAGAAAATTTCCCGAAAGATTTCAATGAGAGAAAGGAATTAAGCTATCAGTTAGGGTACACGCATTATAAATTAAAGAATTTCCCGCAATCAGAAAAGTATTTCAAAACCTACTTGGCAACCAATCCGCCAGGGGAATTCAAAGCTGATGCCCGTATGCGCTTGGCAGATAGTTATGTAGGCAATAGAAATAATGAGCAAGCTGTGGCGGTTTACGAAGAAGTCGAAAAGTCAAATAATCAAATGGCTGATGAGGCCGCTTATAGCCGTGCTATTGTCTTGGGGTTAACGAAAGGAAGTGCCGCAAAAGCTCAAGCTTTAGAAAATTTCATCAAGGCTTATCCAGTTTCAAAATTTAATGACCAAGCTCAGCTGGAATTGGCAGATGCTTATGTAGATTTGGAGCAAATCAATTCAGCAAATTTGGTTTTGGATAATCTCATTAAGCATACCAACGCAGATTTTGCTGCTGAGGCTCATTTACGCAAGGGTTTTATTTTTTACAATCAGGGGCAAACTAAAGAGGCTTTGCGCCAATTTGAAAAGGTGACGGAGAAAAAACCTGGCGCTAAACAGGCGATTCAAGCGATTGAAAATGCAAAGCGCATTTACTTGAATAATAGTGACTATAAAGGTTTTGAGCGTTGGGTTTCTCGATTTGATTATTACCAAATCGATGTGAACGAAATCCAAACTTTGGCGTTGGATAATGCTTTGAAAAGCTTTGATGCTAATAATTACCCAGCCGCCATCGCTGCTTTGGGAAATTTACTGAAAGATTATCCTCAGCTTCAAAAAAATGACCAAGTGAATTATGCGCTGGGCGAATCTTATTACCAAACCAATCAGTGGGATGCTGCGCTGAAACCCCTAAATGCCGCAGCTGCCATAAATGGAAATTACCAAAGTGATGCGTTGCTGCGTTTAGCTCAAATTTATTTAAATAAAAATCAAATAACCGAGGCAAAGTTGAGCTTGGAAGCTTTATATAATAATACTTCAAATCTGGCTTATCAAAGTTTTGCAGAAATTCATCTAATGCGAATTTATGCCAAAGAAAATAATACCAAAGCTACTGAATTAGCACAGAAAGTTCTGACTAATTCTAAAAATGAAACCTCTGTGAGAGAAGAAGCTGAGTTGATTTTGGCTCGTGAACTCTACCACAACGGGCAAAAAGCTGATGCCGAGAAATCTTATAAGGCTTTAGAAAATGCTTCTTCCACAGCAGTACGTGCAGAGGCACTCTATTACAAAGCGCTTCTGCTTAATGAGAGAAAAAGTTTTGAGGCCTCCAATCAGGTAATTTTTGAGCTAGCTTCTAAATATGCTGACCAACAGCTCTGGGGTAGCCAAGCGCTAGTGGTGATGGCAGATAATTACTACCAACAAGGTGATTTGTACCAAGCAAATCACACCATTGAGAGTATTTTAGAGAATTACAAAGATTTTCCTGAGGTTTCTAAAAAAGCAAAAGTGTTGCAACAAAAAATTAAAGCCAAGAAAAAATAAATTATGAAAAAAATTATTTTCCCTATTACATTCGTTCTTAGTATTTTTTCCATGGCTCAAATCAAGCAGGGCGATGTGAATGTAAACCGCAAAGACGACATTCAGCAAGGGAGCGTTACCGTGAATCGTGTATACGAACCCAATGTGGAAGCTGCTGAAAAAATTAAGCAAACACCACAAGAAAAAACAGAAATTCAAAAAAAATATCAGCCTAGCTATACACCAAAAGATTTGGCTGCGGCTTCCGATTTTGAAACTTCAACTTTGCGTGCGGAGGAGTTGCCCGTAGAGAATTCTAGGAATTTCAGAAATTATTTTGAGGCTGGATATGGTAACAATTCTAATTTAGATTTAAATGCTTTTGTGGATTACGAATTTGATGAAAGTTCTTCTATCGGTGTAAGTGCAGGCTATCGTTCAGCCAAAGCGAATTTAAAAAATTCCATTATAGATGATGGCTTTACACATTTTAATGCAGATGGATTCTACCGTTATAATTTAGCAAACGCAGTGGCAAAGGTAGGTATTGGGGCGAGACTGAGCGGCTATGATTTATATGGTTATGCACCAGAAATAACCTCAACCCAAATCGGTAAAAACAATTACTTATCTTACACGCATTTGAAAGCTTACGGGATTTATGATATTTTCGATAGCTATTGGCTCAATGATATAAAAGCAGAATATCATTTCTTTCGTAGCAATTACAAATCTAGAGAAAACCACATCAAATTAAATGCAAATGTGGGTAGTAAAGATTTATTTGACTTTAGCTTATTGGGTAGTGAATCTTTTGGATTAATTTCAAAGGGAAATTTAGAATTTCTGAACAGTCATTTTGATTTCTCTTTCCTTCAACAAAGGAAAGCTTATAACTTTTTAAACCTTGGGCTTACCCCGCAAATTGCTTGGCTAGGTGACTTTATTGATATTACAGCGGGCGCCAACATTCAGTATTTGAATCAGCCAGAAGGTCAAAACAAGGTTTACATAGCCCCACAAGCAGAATTTACCGTGAAGCCAACGCCAGAATTTAACTTCTTAGGCGGCATAAATGGTGGTGTAGACTTGAGAAGTTTTCAGGAATTAGCTGATTTTAATCCCTATTTATTCGGTCATCAAGCGTTAAAACCCTCCATCAATCGCTTAGGCTTTTACATCGGTTTAAAAGGAGATGTTGGCTCAGATTTCAAATATACTGTGACAGCGGGTTATCAAAAATTAGAAAACATATTAGGTTTTCTCAATGTTCCGTTCAGCTACAGCTCGGCAGTTCCTTTCGGTAATGGGAACACGTTCCATAGTTATTACGACGACGGTAATAGAAATCATCTCGAGGCTAACATCAATTATTTCGGAATCAATAATTTAGACTTAAATGCAGTTTTAAACTATCAGAAATTCAATTTAAATAATCTGAAAGAAGTTTATGAAGTCCCTACATTGCAAGCAAGTCTAGGGGCTAATTACCGATTGCTACAGCAAAAGTTAAAATTGGGTGGTGATATTTTCTTTGTAGGGAGTAGAAAAACTTGGGTTGGCGAAGATTTTTCTGCCGGGGAAGAAGCTAACTTAAATTCCTACTTAGATTTAAATTTAAACGCACGCTACCAAATTACCAACCAATGGAATGTCTTTATAAAAGGTCAAAATTTGATAAATAATAATTATCAACGTTTTTACCACTATCGTGTACAGGGAGCACACATCATTGGTGGAATTATGTTTAAGTTTTAAATTTTCTAAGCCTTAAAAAAAATAAAAATCCGATGGGAATTTTCTCATCGGATTTTTTAAAGCCTTAAAAAATTTTGGCTAAATTATTTATTTCTATCTAGGTTATTCAAATCTTCAAAAGCTTTTTTCAAGCGTTTAATAAATGTTAATTCACCCTCACGCAACCATTTTCTTGGGTCATATTTGCTTTTATTGGGAAGATCTGCTCCTTCTGGGTTTCCGATTTGCGTTTTTAGGTAATCAACATATTTACCAAAATAATCTCTAACTCCTTCTGTAAATGCAAATTGCTGGTCGGTATCGATATTCATTTTAATCACTCCATAGCCAATTGATTCTCTTATATCTTCTTGAGAAGAACCAGAACCTCCGTGGAAAACAAAGTTCACTGGCTTGTCTCCTGTCCCTCTTTCTTTCTGAATGTACTCTTGTGAATTTTTAAGGATTTTTGGAGTCAACTTCACATTCCCTGGCTTATAAACACCATGCACGTTACCAAAAGCAGCGGCAATCGTGAAGTGCTCTGAAACCTCTTTTAATCGGTCATAAGCATATAAAACCTCTTCTGGTTGAGTGTAAAGTTTAGAAGAATCTACATCAGAATTATCTACCCCATCTTCTTCTCCGCCAGTAATTCCCAATTCGATTTCAATCCACTGCCCTAGTTTATTCATTCGCTTGAATCGCTCTACACAAATGTCTAAGTTTTCTTCTAGTGGCTCTTCTGATAAATCAAGCATATGAGAGCTAAAAAGCGGTTTCCCCGTCTGCTCGTAGTATTTTTCGCTCGCATCAATCAAACCATCTACCCAAGGCAAAAGTTTTTTGGCACAGTGGTCTGTATGCAAAATTACGGTAACGCCATAAGCCTCTGCCAACTCGTGAATGTGCTTAGCTCCAGCTACAGCACCCAAAATCGCTGATTTTTCATTCTCGTTTGAAAGCCCTTTTCCGGCATTGAATTGTGCTCCACCGTTTGAGAATTGAATGATAACTGGTGAATTTATTTCTGCAGCTGTTTCCATCACAGCGTTGATGGTATTAGATCCTGTTACGTTAACGGCTGGTAACGCATATCCGTTTTTTTTTGCATCTTCGAATATTTCGCCTACTAATTTTCCGGTTGCAACTCCCGCTGGAAATTTTTTACTCATAATATTATGTTTATTTTATTTGCTGAATATTACAAATATAGGGATTTAAACAAAGATTTCCCGCATGATTTTTTCCATGATTTTATTTACTTTTGCTTTTCTGCTATTTTCTATGAATTTTTTTAAGCCTTAAAAAAAAATGAAAAAACAAATATCCTTACTCAGTGCTGTAATTCCTGTTTTTGTATTAGTCATATTATTGATTTTAAATGTAAAAGTATTCAAAGACAATGCAACGGGTGGAGCAAACCAAATGGCTCTTCTGATTTCGGCAAGCGTAGCAGCTATCGTCGGGCGATTCCATGGTGTTTCACTAAAGACTATTCTAGAAAAAGTTTCGCACAATATCCAGACAACAGCTCCAGCGATTTTAATTTTACTTTTGGTTGGTTCTTTAGCTGGAACATGGCTTTTGAGCGGAATAATCCCAGCAATGATTTATTACGGATTGCAAGTTCTCAATCCTCAGTATTTTTTAGCTGCTTGTGTCATCATTTCCATTATTGTCTCTATGGCTACGGGTAGCTCTTGGACTACCAGCGCCACCATCGGGATAGCACTCATCGGGATAGGAAACGGATTGGGCGTTGGCAGTGCTATGACTGCTGGCGCAGTAATTTCTGGAGCGTATTTTGGGGACAAAATGTCCATCTTATCAGACACGACAAACTTGGCTCCTGCAATGGCGGGAACAGATGTCTACACCCACATCAAGTACATGACGATCACCACTGTGCCTACCATCATTATTACATTGATTTTCTTTTTCATTCTTGGTTTAAATACACAGGCATCTTCTGCCATCAATCAAGAAGCTGTTTTAGAATTAATTCGCCAAAACTTTGCTATTTCACCTTGGTTATTTTCCGTTCCGCTCATCGTCATTGCTTTAATTATTGCCAAAGTTGACCCGCTCCCATCTCTTTTGGCCGGAACTTTATTGGGTGGATTAGCTGCTTTTATTTTTCAGCCTCATTTGATTCAGTTAGGCTCTAGCTCTGGAGATTCCGTAGTTTTTTTTGATTATTATAACGGAGTTGTGCAATCGATGATTGGCGAAACGGTAATTCCTGTAGAAGAAATCACCTTGAGCGACGGCACAAGGCTTGATCTGCAAGGTTTGTTCGAGCAAGGCGGAATGGCAGGAATGCTAGGGACAGTCTGGCTCATTATCTGTGCGATGAGTTTTGGCGGGGCGATGGAAGCCATCGGAGCATTAAAGCGGATTTCTTCTTTCTTTTTAAAATTATTTCACGGTGTTTTTGGTCTTTTTGCCAGTACGGTAGCGAGTTGCTTGGCAGTTAACATCACTACCTCAGACCAATATTTATCCATCGTGATTCCAGGTGAAATGTTCAAGCAAGCTTATGATGATAAAAATTTAGCTCCAGAGAATTTAAGTCGGACGTTAGAAGATTCTGCCACAGTCACTTCAGTTTTGATTCCATGGAATACTTGCGGCGCTTATCATTCAAAAGTTTTGCTGGGGCAATCGGGGTTAACAAGCTATATACCTTATGCCATTTTCAATTATCTAAGTCCTTTTATGACGCTTTTGGTTGCATTAATTGGCTACAAAATCCGCAGGAAACATGAATCAAAAAAAAGCTTAATTTCTTAATTTTTTTATAGGGTTAAAAAAAATGAAATTTAAAATAGATTTTTATTTTTTCATTAAGTTGACGCAACCTTTTTTATCATATCCCGTCTAGTAAGTATAAACTAAAAAATTAATTATGATGAAAAAGTTATTTCTATTAGGATTTGCCGTTGTAAGTCTTTCTTCGTGTTTAAATGTAGATGATGGTCTTCAAATACAAAATCGACATGTAGCTTTTGATAACATAAGTCTTGATAAAGAGACGGTGAAAACCGATGAAAACTTCAACGCTATAGTTTATTTTAAATACAACCCAAGCTGTGAGAGATTACATCAACCTTACTATTATGTTGTTAAAGATTTTGAACGCACCATTTCTCCAATGGCACAAGTAAATTTGAAGAAAACTTGCGATAATACCAAGCAAAAGTCTGTAATAGATACGTTGAAATTTAAATTCTCTAAGCCTGGCAAGTACACTTTACGCTTCTACAAAGGGCATGATACTGAGAAAAAGGCTAGCTTTTTTGAGAAAAAAATCGTGGTAGAGAGCAAAGCAATTAATTAAAAAAATCAAAACTTCTGAAAAATTTAAAACTGGGTAAACTGGTTGAGGATTGTAAAAAGAATGACCCCTCTGCACAAAAGAAACTTTATGATTTGCTTTCTCCTGCAATGTTTGCAGTTTGTCTAAGCTATTTTAATTGCGAGGATGATGCTCAGGAGAGTTTCCAACTTGCTTTTATCAAAGTATTTAGAAACATCAGAAAATTTAATCATAAAGGTTCTTTTGAAGGGTGGGTTAGGAGAATAATGGTCAATCAGTGTATTGATAATCTCAGGAAAAAGAAAAAAGAAAATTGGGTGGCACTCAATGAGAGCACTACACCTGTGCAAGAGGATGAAGTTTTAGATGATGATTTTACTGCTCAAGAACTATTAAAAGAAATTCAAAATTTACCCCCACAATATCGCATGGTATTTAATTTATATTTTTTAGAAGATTTTTCTCATAAAGAAATTGCCGAAATGCTCGGCATATCAGAAAGCACTTCAAAGTCAAATTTACACCGAGCCAAAGTAAAATTGAAGGAAGAACTTCAAAAAAAATACAAGAAATGAGTTTTTTGTCGCCAAATGTAAAGGATAAGCTAAAGAATAATTCCGCTTCTCCCCCAGATGAAAGCTGGGTTTTCATTCGTGAAAAATTAGATGTAAATAGATTCTCTAAGAAAAAAATATGGCTGGTAGCGGCTTCGTTATTCTTCATTTTCTTTGTCGGCTGGTGGAGTTTTGATTTCATCCAAAAACATCACAAAACCCATAGCCTTCAGCAAAAAAATCAAGCAAAGATTTCTGACTTCAAAATTGGAAATACGGAAATAGAAAAAAAATCTAAAGCCTTAAAAAATTATAGCGATTCCATACAATCTTCATCTTACGTTCTTACTCCAAATTCTACCAGTGAAATTGAAAGTTCGCATCATCATCAGTCATCTGCTGCTGATAATAAAAACATTCCAATTCCGCCTCAGGAAAATAATAAAACTCCTCAGAATGAAAGCTTAGCGGTATTTATTACGGAATTTGAGCCCAAAGATTTTGTTTTTATTACGAAGGGAACTTTCGATTTTAAAAAAAGGCAAAATCTCTTGGCTGAAAAAAATTTAGCTGACCTAAATGATGAAATATTTGCTGAGCTTGAGCTAGAAAAAGCGAATGTGACTGAAGAAAAAGAGAAAGCCAAAAAACTTCAAAAATTCTATTTAGCTGGCTACTCAGGCAGTTGGAATGTTTTCAATCAATCATCTCCATTGGTTTCCAGTGATTTTAAAGATTTCGGCAGAGAGTCCAAAAATTCATTGGAATTTGGTCTCCTCTTCACGTTTTCTCCAGCATCAGGCTGGGAATTTTCAAGTGGAATAGGTCTTTTAGATATCACTCAGCAAACCAAAAAAGCTCCTATTCAGTTAGCCTATTTTATAAATAAAGTCAAGGTTGATAATCGCATTAGCTCTTCGCAAACGCATTCACCTGATGAGCTGAAACAAAGCTTAAATGAATTAAACTCTTCCACGCAAAGCTTAAACCATTCATTATCAGGCGTTTTAAATCAAGATTTAAGATATATTCAAATTCCTGTAGAGCTTGCCTATCGCTTTTTTAATTCAAAAAGGTGGAATTTCAACATTGTCGCTGGCTCTAATCTACTTTTTTTGCAAAAAAATGATATTCAACTGAAATATTTAGAAAAAGAAAAATCACTCCAGTTGCCTGATACAAAGGAACGTTTTTCTTACAATTTAAAAATCGGTTCTAAAATTAATTATCAAATCACATCTCAATTTGGCCTTTATCTTCAGCCAGAGATGGCACATTTCATTTCATCTTCCAGCGAAACTCAGTCTAACCTTCTATTTGGCATCAAAACTGGAATTTTCTTAGGATTCTAATTTTTTTTAAAGGCTTAGATTTTTTTTTAATATAAAATCCAAACAGGCTTAAAAAATTTTATCTTCGCAGTCTATGGAAAACATTTTTCGGCTAGACCAACTATCGGTACATTACGTGGGCAACAAGCACAAAGATGAATCTTTGATTCTATCAGACACGCCCATTCTGCACGAAGAAGAACTCTTCTCTCAACTTTCAGCCTTTTTTTTAAAGCCCTTTAAAAGAGAAGAACTTTTTCATCTTTTTCATGAAAACTCATTGGAATTCAATGAAGTACACCAAATTGCGAAAGCCATTTTTTCTGAACCCGAAAAGTTACACCTATATGCGCGAGATTTAGCCACGCATTTGTACCAAAATTGTGCACATCCCAAAATCAAAGGCGGTGAGTTCTTTGTAGCTTATTTTCCTAAGGCCTCTATTTTGGGTGAAGATTGTGCCGCCATCGGGCTCTTTAAAACAGAGAATAAGGAAACCTTCTTCCAAGTTGAGAATCAAGAACATGACTTCAATGTTTCTGTACAAAAAGGGATTTATTTTAATAAACTAGATAAGGCTTGCTTGATTTACAACACTCAAGAAGAAAATGGTTTCTTGACGGAGGTTGTAGATAAAACCAATCAAAACATGGAGGCGCTCTACTGGGTTGATGATTTTTTGCAAGTTAGGCCCTGTGAGAACTCTTATTTTTCTACCGAAAGTACAATGACGCTTTACAAAAACTTTGTAGACGAACGCCTGCCTGAGGAGTTTGATGTGAACAAAATAGACCAAGCCGATTTGCTCAATAAAAGCATGGACTTCTTTAATGAAAATGAGGCTTTTGAAAGCAAACTTTTTCATCAGCAAGTTCTGCAACAACCTGAATTGATTGAAAGTTTTGAGGCTTATAAACTTGAATATGAATCAGACCGAAACATTACATTGCAAGAAAATTTTGGCATTCACCCTTCTGCGGTGAAAAAACAAAAGAGAGTGTACAAAAGTGTGATAAAATTAGACAAAAATTTTCACATTTATGTGCATGGTGACCGCTCTAAAATCATAAAAGATGAAGATAGCCAAGGGAAATTTTACAAAATTTACTTTCAAGAAGAAAACTAAGTATCTATTTATTTTCCTCATAAAAACTTGTAATTCAAGCTATTTCAATTCTTTTGAATAAAAGGGTGAAATTTTTTTAAAGGCTTAAAATTTCTTTATTGAAAAATTATAGAATCAATCTAAATTAAAAACTAAATATAAGAATTGGCATAGATATTTCAAGCTTTCTCAATAATTCATTAGAATTCCATTAAATTTGCAACTATTAAAAAATTAGAATATATGACATTTGATATTGAAATGATCAAAAAGGTATATGATCGCATCAAAGAACGTGTAGATAAAGCCCGTGAAGTGACTGGAAGACCTTTGACTCACGCAGAAAAAATTCTCTACAGCCACTTATCACAAGGAAATGCAACAGAGGAATACCAACGTGGCTCTTCTTATGTAAACTTTGACCCCGATAGGATTGCTTGCCAAGATGCTACTGCTCAAATGGTATTGCTCCAGTTCATGCAAGCAGGCAAAGATAAAGTAGCCGTGCCTACGACGGTGCATTGCGACCACTTGATTCAAGCCAAGCAAGGTGCTTCTAAAGATTTACAAGAAGCGATGAATCAATCTTCTGAAGTTTTTAAATTTTTAGAATCTGTTTCTAATAAATATGGAATTGGCTTTTGGAAGCCAGGTGCTGGGATTATACACCAAGTAGTGTTAGAAAATTATGCTTTCCCAGGAGGAATGATGATTGGTACCGATTCTCACACGCCCAACGCTGGCGGGTTGGGCATGGTTGCCATTGGTGTAGGTGGCGCTGATGCCGTAGATGTAATGGCTGGAATGCCTTGGGAATTGAAATTCCCAAAATTAATCGGTGTTAAATTAACTGGCTCTCTCAACGGATGGACTGCCCCAAAAGATGTTATCTTAAAAGTAGCTGATATTTTGACCGTAAAAGGAGGGACTGGTGCGATTGTAGAATATTTTGGCGAAGGAGCTAAATCTTTATCATGCACAGGTAAAGGTACTATTTGTAACATGGGTGCAGAGATTGGAGCTACTTGCTCTACCTTTGGCTATGATGATAGTATGGAGCGTTATTTACGTGCTACCGAACGAGGCGATATTGCCGATGCCGCCAATGAAATCAAAGAATACCTGACGGGAGACCAAGAGGTTTATGACAACCCAGAAAAATATTTTGACCAAGTGATTGAAATCAATTTAGATGAATTGAAACCGCATTTAAATGGTCCTTTCACGCCTGATTTAGCTACGGAAATCGGAGAAAATATGACCAAAAAAGCCAACGAAAACGATTGGCCATTGGCTGTAGAGTGGGGATTAATTGGCTCGTGCACCAACTCTTCTTACGAAGATTTAACTCGTGCAGAGTCTATTGCACGTCAAGCGGTAGAAAAGAAATTAAAGCCAAAAGCTGAGTTTGGTCTCAACCCAGGGTCTGAGCAAATCAGATTTACGGCAGAGAGGGATGGCTTGCTACAAACTTTTGAAAATTTAGGAGTAACTATTTTCACCAATGCTTGTGGCCCTTGTATCGGCCAATGGGCACGATACAAAGACCCTAAATCTGCTCCAAAAAATTCTATTGTTCACTCATTCAACCGAAATTTCGCAAAGAGAGCTGACGGGAATCCCAATACACATGCCTTTGTAGGCTCGCCAGAAATGGTCGCTGCTATTGCTATTTCTGGGCGATTAGATTTTGACCCCACCAAAGATACATTAACGAATGCTGACGGCGAAGAAGTAAGGTTTGACCCACCAACGGGCATTGAACTTCCAGAGAGAGGTTTTGATGTAGAAAATTTAGGGTATCAAGCACCACATGAAGATGGATCTAGCGTAGAGGTAATCATTGACCCTCAATCTGATAGACTTCAATTATTAGAATCTTTTGAACCGATTGGAGCAGATGTAAAAAATGCTAAATTATTGATAAAAGCACACGGGAAATGCACTACAGACCATATTTCTATGGCTGGGCCGTGGTTGAGATTCCGTGGGCATTTAGATAATATTTCTAACAATATGTTGATTGGTGCAGTAAATGCTTTCAACATGAAAACCAATTTGGTGAAAAACCAATTAACAGGTGAATATGGTGAAGTTCCTGCAACTCAGCGTGATTACAAAGCAAAAGGCGTCCCAACCATAGTGGTAGGGGATCACAATTATGGCGAAGGTTCTTCTCGTGAACATGCCGCTATGGAACCTCGGCATCTCGGCGTAGTTGCAGTCATTGTGAAATCTTTTGCCCGAATCCATGAAACCAATTTGAAAAAACAAGGAATGCTCGGCTTGACTTTTGCCAATGAGAATGATTATGATTTAATTCAAGAAGATGATACATTCAATTTCTTAGATTTAGATCAATTCACTGAAGGAAAACCTTTGCATCTAGAAATAGTACATGCGGATGGCTCTAAAGATGAAATTGAATTAAATCACACTTACAACGCTAATCAAATCGAATGGTATAAAGAAGGCTCTGCCCTGAATGTAATAAAAAAAGAAAATGCAAAATAATTTTAGTTTTCTCTAAAGTTTAAAAAAAATCCGATGAAATTTCTATTCTTCATCGGATTTTTATTTTTTAAGCCTTAAATATTTTTAATTTTTTTTAAATATTTTCTTTCATCTCTGCTGTAAGTTGCTCCAGAAAATTTGTTAAAGGTTTTTTCGCCATCATTTCAATCATTGGGTTAAATTCACCTATAAAGTCAATGTAAGCTTGCGAGTTTCCTCCCGTAGATTCTATATTAACTTTCATTCGATAATTTAAATTATTCGTTGGACTTTCAAATAAAATAAAATCAGGTTCTTGTTTTTCTCTGAGCTTCAAGCCCACTTTTGGCATCCCTTTCAGTTGAAAAGCAAAGCCTTCTCCACTCTCATGCAAGCTAAATTCAGTATTCTCTGGCATGAGATTTTCATAATTTCTTAAATCAGACAAGAAATCAAACAATTCTTTTTGACTTTTATGAGACGGAATTTTTTCACTTTCAAATTTCATTAATTTTTATTTTATATCTTAGATTAAATTTCTAAGCCTAAATGTACAAAGTTTTTATCAATCAGCATTTCATCAGCTTTTCTAATGCCATAGAACCAAGCAAAAATACCACCAATGTTATTGAAAATGATGTAGAGGTAATTTTAGAACATTTTCACTCTCTGCAAAACGAAAATAATCCTGAAGTTAACGGAATTCATTTTATTTGTAAAAATCCTGAAAAAGTTTTTAAAAATTTTAAAAAGGTTTTTAAGCACATCAAAGCAGCTGGTGGTATGGTTTTTAATCAAAAAGAAGAACTCTTGCTAATTTTCAGAAACGGAAAATGGGATTTACCTAAAGGGAAATTAGAAAAAAAAGAGAAAAAGAAAAAGGCTGCGATACGAGAAGTGGAAGAAGAATGCGGCGTTTTTGGTTTAAGCATTACAAGAAAATTAATGAAAACCTACCATATCTATTCGCTCAAAAATGAACTGATTTTTAAGACTACCCATTGGTATCGAATGGAGACGTGCTATAACAACGGATTGACTCCACAGACTGAGGAGGGAATAGAGAAAGTCATTTGGGCTAATGAAAAAGAAATTTCTAAAGCCTTAGAAAATACGTATGATAATATTTCACTTTTGCTTAGAAAATATACCAAATAATTAAAACTCTATTTAAACAAATTCTAAATATTTTTTAAGGCTTAAAAAAAGTTTATTTATTTGAGGTGAATAATAATTTTTTGATTCCCGCTGTGTTTAAATGAAGCTTTTTTGAATGTCGGTGCTGAAATCAAGCTTCGTGCATCGTTAGAAAATCCATATTTTTCTTTGGGCCCGAGCATTCCTATATCCATTTTCCCATTATTATTCTCATCGTGCAAAACGGCCACAGCATAAATTCCCTTAGGTACGTTCTTAAACCTGTGCTGAATGATATTTTCTTCAGGTTCCAACTGCACAGTCATGAATTCATTCTCGTGTGGGAAACCTTTCTCTGAATTGAATAATGCAATCAATACTTTCCCTTTTTTAGATTTAATATTTTTAATTTCTACGGATAGGTGAGCTGTCTGAGCTTGAGTTATTATAACAAAAAGTGTTAAGATTAGCGATATGAAATTTTTCATACCTTCCTTTTATCTAAAAATATGCCATAGGATTTGCAAATCTTTTTTTAGGAAAAAATTAAAAAAGGCTTCAAAAAAAATTCTGAAGCCTTCAAAAAAATTACTATGAAAATTTTACACCAACATGGATAAAGGTGTCTCTAGGTATTGTTTTAGTGTTTTCAGGTACAAACTTCCCGTAGCTCCATCCACCGTTCTATGGTCACAAGCCAACGTTAGTTTCATGGTATGCCCCACTACGATAGCACCATTTCTCACAACTGGTTTTTCTACAATGGAACCAACAGAAAGAATACAACTATTTGGTTGATTGATGATTGATGTGAAACTTTCTATCCCGTAAGATCCTAAATTTGAAACAGTAAAGGTAGACCCCTCCATCTCATCAGCTTTTATTTTTTTGTCACGAGCTCTACCAGCAAAATCTCTAATTTCAGCACTGATGCGAGTCATTGATTTTAAGTCCGTGTTTTTAACGACAGGAACTACTAAGCCGTCTGGCACAGCAACCGCTACTCCAATATTTATATCGCCATGCAGTAGCATTTCATTATCATTCCACGTGCTATTGATTTGAGGATGTTTACGCAATGCCATTGCAACTGCTTTTACCACAATATCATTAAATGAAATTTTGACATCGGGCAGGCTATTGATTTGTTTTCTTGCAGCCATGGCATTCTCCATATCTACTTCCACATTTAAGTAGTAGTGAGGTGCTGTAAATTTACTTTCAGAAAGACGTTTTGCTATAACTTTTCTCATTTGAGAATTCGGTAGAACTTTATCTTCTGCGGTAGAGGCAAACACTTCAGGACTCAACTCATTATTTTGAGTATTTTCTCTGCCAGCTTGATCTTTACTTGGTTGATAGGCTTCTATGTCTTTTTTAATGATTCTACCTTTATCTCCCGAGCCTTCAATTTTTGAAATATCATAGCCTTTTTCTTCTGCTAACTTTTTAGCCAAAGGGGAAATAAAAATTCTTTTACTTTCTTTATTACTTTCAGAAGCAGGAGCACTTGATTTCCCCGCCTGTTGCTCAGTAGGCTTTTCTTGTTTTGGTTCAGATTTTTCAGTTTTTTGAGCTCGCTTCCCTCCATTTTCTACAATGGAAGAAACGTCCGTTCCTTCTGGACCAATAATCGCTAATATGGAATCTACTGGAGCAGATTTACCTTCTTCTACCCCAATATAAAGCAAAGTTCCTTCCACATCGGTTTCAAACTCCTGCACAGCTTTATCAGTCTCGATTTCTGCTAAGATATCACCATAGGATACTTTATCTCCTACTTTTTTATTCCACGACTCTACTTTACCTTCTTCCATAGTATCGCTCAAACGCGGCATATTGATGACAGTCACCTCATCTGGAATTTCTGCAGAATCATCTGATTTTTTTTGAGCATCATTTGTATCCTTTGTATCTTTATCAGAAGTTTCCTCTTTATTTTGATTAGATTCGTTTGATTTTTCTCCACCTTGAATCAAATCACTAATATCCTCTCCTTCATCTCCAATAATGGCCAAAATAGAGTCTACTTGAGCTGCTTGCCCTTCTTCTACGCCAATGTATAGAAGAGTTCCCTCCACATCGGTTTCAAACTCCTGCACAGCTTTATCAGTCTCGATTTCTGCTAAGATGTCACCATACGATACTTTATCTCCTACTTTTTTATTCCACGACTCTACTTTACCTTCTTCCATGGTATCGCTTAAGCGTGGCATTTTGATTACTTCTGCCATTATTTTTGATTTTCAATTTTGTCTAAAAAAGGATAATTCTCTTGCTCATAAACCATATCATAAATCTGATTTGCTGATGGGAATTCAGAATTTTCAGCAAATTCAGCACACTCTTCTACCCGTTCGATTACTTTATCTAAAGTTTGATTCAATTCTTCCTCCGTTGCCCAGTTATTCTCTAAAATTCTATTTTTCACAATCCCGATAGGGTCTTCATCTTTAAACTGATTCACCTCATCTTTTGAGCGGTAAGGCTCTGCATCAGACATTGAATGACCTCGATAACGGTATGTCTTAATATCTAAGAAAGTAGGCCCATCGCCTCGCCTAGCTCTTTCAATAGCTTCAGTCGCAGCTTCTGCTACTTTTACTGGGTCCATACCATCAACAGGCGCCGAAGGCATTTCGTAGCCGTGGGCTAATTTATAAATATCCTCATGATTTGCCGTTCTCTTTACCGAAGTTCCCATCGCATATTGGTTATTCTCACAAATGAAAACCACTGGCAACTTCCAATTCATTGCCATATTGAAGGTTTCGTGCAAAGAACCTTGCCTTGTTGCACCATCGCCCATCAAACAAATCGTCACAGCCTCTCGTTCAAAATATTTATCTGCAAAAGCAATACCAGCCCCCAAAGCGATTTGCCCACCTACAATTCCATGGCCTCCGTAGAAGTTATGTTCTTTGCTAAAAACGTGCATCGAACCTCCCATGCCATGTGAAGTCCCATCCACTTTCCCAAATAGTTCTGCCATGATGCGTTTAGGATCTACCCCCATCGCCATTGGCAAAACGTGACAACGATAAGCGGTAATCATTTTATCTTTTTCTAAATCCATCACATGTGCAAGACCTGCTGGAATCGCCTCTTGCCCATTGTACAAGTGCAAAAAACCCCTGATTTTCTGCTTTAAATATAATGATCTACATTTGTCCTCAAATCTTCTCCAAAAGGACATCTCCTCAAACCAATTTAAATAAGTTTCTTTCGTTATTTCTTTCATATACTAATTAAAAAAATCAGACAGAATTTTGCCCGTTTAATATTCTCTTACAAAAATACAGTTTATCGCTCAAAAGAACAAAAAACTAAAAAAACTAAATTAATCTTGAGCTATCAAAGTAAAATGGAAGTAAATCCCCTGTACTTTCTACCCTAATAAATTTATTTTTTTCGCCTTGAAAAATAATTTCTATCGGCTGGTTTTGCTGAACTTCATATTCTAAAATACTTTGACGACAAGCACCGCAAGGTGCCACAGCCGAGTCGTCTTTTTCCCGATTGGTAAAAATAGCGATTTTTAATATTTTATCCTCAGGACAAAGTGCTTTCGCACTAAATACCGCTACCCGCTCAGCACATAAACCCGATGGATAGGCGGCATTTTCTTGATTATTTCCTGTTATAATTTCTCCATTTTCTAACAAGACTGCTGCTCCTACTTTAAATTTACTATAAGGTGCATATGCTTTTTCCATGCTTGATTTTGCTATTTCAATGATTTCTTGAGTTTTAGGGGTTAAATCCTCAAAAATTTCATTAAAAAATTTAATTTCTCTTTTCATAAATCACGCTGAATTTTTAAGTAAAGATAAGCAATCCTTTGCTTTCATTTTTTTTTATCTATTTCGATTTTATTATCTTGTGAAAAAAACTAAATATGCTGGTTAAAACTTACGGAAGTGCAATTTATGGTATTGATGCTTATCTGATTACTATTGAAGTCAATATTGATAAAGGGGCAGGTTATCATTTAGTCGGTTTGCCTGATAATGCTATTCGCGAAAGTTCTCACCGCATCAACACGGCGCTTAATAATGCTGGATACAAAGTTCCTAGAAAAAAGATTATCATAAATATGGCTCCAGCAGATGTGAGAAAAGAAGGCTCTGCCTATGACTTAACAATTGCTATGGGAATTTTAGCCGCTTCTGAACAAATTAAAGCTGATAATATTGGGAGCTATATTATTATGGGAGAACTCTCCCTCGATGGCAGCTTACTACCCATCAAAGGAGTTTTACCCATCGCTATCCAAGCACGTAAAGACGGGTTCAAAGGGATTATACTCCCGCAAGAAAACGCCAAAGAGGCTGCCGTCGTGAATAATTTAGAGGTTTACGCCGCAGAAAACATTTCACAAGTTATCGATTTTTTTGAAAAAAAGAAGGAGCTAAAATTAGTTGAATTCAATACTCGTGAAAAATTTTATGAAAGCTTACAAAATTTCCCCTTTGACTTTGCTGATGTCAAAGGTCAAGAAAATGTGAAGAGAGCACTTGAAATTGCTGCTGCTGGAGGCCACAATATCCTACTCATCGGCCCGCCAGGAAGTGGCAAAACCATGCTTGCTAAGAGAATCTCAAGTATTTTACCCCCATTAACTTTACACGAAGCGCTAGAAACCACCAAAATTCATTCCGTAGCAGGTAAATTATCCAAAAATTCAGCTTTGATGACCCACCGCCCTTTCACTTCACCACATCACACAACTTCTGATGTTGCCTTGGTAGGAGGCGGAAGTTATCCCCAACCAGGAGAAATTTCTTTGGCACACAATGGCGTCTTATTTTTAGACGAGCTACCTGAGTTCCAGCGTAGCGTATTAGAAGTTATGCGGCAACCGCTAGAAGACCGTGAAGTGACTATCGCCCGAGCTAAATTTACGGTCACTTACCCGGCAAGTTTTATGTTGGTCGCCTCGATGAATCCAAGCCCGAGCGGATTTTTCCCTGATGACCCGCAGAACACTTCTTCTCCAGCAGAAATGCAAAGGTATATGAATAAAATCAGTGGTCCTCTGCTCGACCGTATTGATTTACACATTGAGGTTACTCCAGTTCCTTTTGAGCATCTTTCAGCCGAACGAAACGGTGAAAAAAGTGAGGTCATTAGAGCTCGTGTGACCGAGGCTCGAAAACTACAAGAAATTCGCTTTCAAGATTTAGGACATGTGCATTACAATGCACAGATGGGGCCAAAGCAATTGGATGATTTCTGCCAGTTGGGGACTGATTCCATTGAACTCATCAAAAATGCTATGGAAAAACTAAATCTCTCGGCTCGTGCTTACGATCGAATTCTACGTGTCGCTCGAACTATTGCAGATCTAGACAAACAGCAAAATATTGCTACTCATCATTTGGCTGAAGCAATACAATATCGTAGCTTAGACCGTGAAGGTTTTTTAAGGTAACTCTTGGTGTATGGTGAAAGCAATATTAAAAATTTCAGACATTCAACCTATCAAAATGATGTGCAGTTTTAGATTTTAATTACTCCCTTGGGGCATTCCTCTTTTAGGTGAAGTGAATTCTTCTTTTATAATTTATGCATATAATTTATGCGACATTTAGAATTCTGAATCCCCTATAATCACACATTTGGTTGCTTTTTTCTTCCTAATTGATTCTCTTTAACTCTTGAACTTTCCATACAACAACTAAGTGCTAACAACCTGTAAAGAATTTTAGGTTTAATTTTTGTAGTTGATTTCAAAAATTTAATGATTTATGGAAAATTTGAAAGATAAAGTAGTTTACATCACAGGGGGAACTCACGGCATTGGTTTTGGCGTAGCCAAAGTTTTACTGTCTAAAGGTATGCGTGTTGCAATTTCTGGAAGAAGACAAGAGGATGCTGAGGAAGCTGCAAAAAAAATAACCAGCGATGAAAATCGGGTTCTTGGCGTTGCTTCTGATGTGACTGATTTTGAAAACGAGAAGACTGCTATTGCTAAAATTGTAGAAAAATTTGGCCAGCTGGATGTCGTTTTGGCTAATGCGGGCGTTGGCCATTTTGCTCCCATTTATGAATTGAAAAATGAAGATTGGAAACAGATGATTGATACAAATTTGACAGGAGCTTTCCATACACTGAAGGCAAGCTTTGAAGCCTTAAAAAAGTCTGAAGGCTATTACATTACGCTCGCTAGTTTAGCTGGAACTAATTTCTTCGAAAACGGGGCTGGTTATAATGCGTCTAAGTTTGGTGTAGTTGGATTTACACAGGCGGCAATGCTGGATTTACGCTCGCATAACATCAAAGTTTCCACTATTATGCCTGGCTCTGTAGCTTCACAGTTCAATAATCATGTGCCGAGTAGTTCTGATGATTGGAAAATTCAACCAGAAGACATTGGTGAATTGGTTTACGATTTATTGAAAATGCACCCTAGGACTCTTCCGAGCAAAATTGAAGTTCGCCCAACTCGACCAGATAAAAAATAATTTTTTAAGCCTTATAAAAAATAAATCAGCCGTTTTAAATTAAAGCGGCTGATTTTAATTAATATAAAGTTGAATTTCTTCATGGATTTTTAACCTAGAATAACGTAACGTCTTGTTTTTTACGACGTAAGATTTAATTCAAAGTAAATGGAAAATATATTACCACTCTTTACTTTCGTTTCAGAACTTTTTCAACTTTTTCAACAATATTTGTTTTGTCTATCCCGTATTTTTTCATCAATTCCATGGGAGTGGCACTTTCACCAAAACTATCATTTACGGCAACAAATTCCTGCGGAACAGGATGATTTTTAATTAAAAGCCTAGCAACACTCTCTCCCAATCCACCGAAAATATTATGCTCTTCTGCCGAGACTACACAACCTGTTTTCTCTACAGATTTTAAAATCAATTCATCATCCAAAGGTTTGATGGTATGGATGTTTAGAACTTCTGCTGAAATTCCTTTTTCTTCTAAAATAGCTTGTGCTTCGATAGCTTCCCAAACCAAATGCCCAGTTGCTACAATTGTCACATCATTTCCTTCTATCATTAGTTTCCCTTTACCTATCTCAAACTTCTCATCTTCTTTGGTGAAAATTGGCCAACTTGGTCTACCAAATCTCAAATACACTGGCCCATCAAATTCTGCAATTGCCATTGTTGCTATTTTGGTTTCGTTATAATCACAAGGGCAAATCACCGTCATCCCTGGGAGCATTTTCATCATCCCAATATCTTCTAAAACTTGGTGCGTAGCCCCGTCTTCACCCAAAGTCAGCCCAGCATGAGAGGCACAAATTTTTACATTTTTACCGCTATAAGCCACAGATTGGCGAATTTGGTCATAAACTCGGCTGGTCGAGAAGTTGGCAAATGTTCCTGTGAATGGGATTTTACCTGCAGTCGCTAATCCTGCTGCCATACCAATCATGTTAGCTTCAGCTATTCCTACTTGAAAAAATCGTTCGGGGAAGTTTTTTTCAAAATCATTCATCTTGAGTGAACCAGTTAAGTCTGCACACAAAGCCACAATATTGGGATTTTTTTTCGCGGCTTCTAACAGGCCATCTCCAAAGCCTGAACGTGTATCTTTTTTGTCTGTATATGTAAATTTCATTTTAATAATCGCTTAATTCTTCTAAAATATTTTGTTGTAAAGCTTTTTCTAGTTCGTCATCATTTGGAGCTTTCCCATGCCAAGCGTGCGTGCCCATCATATAATCTACCCCATGCCCCATTTCGGTATCTAGCAAAATTGCTACAGGTTTCCCTTTCCCTGTTTTAGCTTTAGCTGTATTTATCCCTTCATAAATAGCTTCCAAATCATTTCCTTTTTTCACATGAACTACATCCCACAAAAAAGCTTTGAGTTTAGCCTCTAAATCACCTAAATTCAACACATCTTTGGTATCTCCATCAATTTGCCGTCCATTGCGATCAATCGTCATGATGAGGTTATCAACCTTCTTTGCCCCTGCATACATCAGTGCTTCCCATATTTGCCCTTCTTGTAATTCACCATCACCTTGTAAAGTATAAACTAAATGCTGATCTCCGTCTAATTTCTTCGCCTGTGCTATACCTATAGCCACTGAAGTTCCCTGCCCCAAAGAGCCTGTCGCAATACGAATTCCTGGTAAACCCTCGTGAGTAGTAGGGTGACCTTGCAATCGGCTATTCAATCTCCTAAAAGTGGCTAATTCTGAAACTGGGAAAAAACCATTTCTAGCTAATACACTATAGAAAACTGGAGAAATATGCCCATTGGAAAGTATAAAGACATCTTCGTTTTTACCCTCCATTTTAAAATCAGTAGAGTAATCCATGATTTCGCCATAGAGCGTCACCAGAAATTCGGTGCACCCCAATGAACCGCCTGGGTGGCCACTGCTTACTCCATGCACCATGCGCAGAATATCTCTCCTCACCTGTGTGCATAGATTTTCTAAAGCCTTTTGATTTTCCATGAAAATAATTTTTCCCAAAAATAAGCATTTTCAAACTATTTTTTAAAGCTTTAAAAAAAATACAGTATTTTGCTTTGCATAGTACTATTTATATTTCATATATTTGCAAAAGAAAGTTCTATATGAAAATAAATTATGATATCGAAAAATCTCGAACTCAAATGCGAAAAGGCAGTTTAGAGCTCTGTATTCTCAGCATTATTCAGCGTAGTGATGCTTATGCGCCTGAAATAATAGAAGAACTCAAGCAAAATCAAATCATTGTGGTGGAAGGCACTATATACCCTCTACTGACGAGGTTGAAAAATAATGGCATTTTAGAATATCGCTGGGAAGAAAGCTCATCGGGGCCACCGCGTAAATATTATACGCTAACTTCTGATGGCGAAGAATTTCTAAATCAGCTAAAACAAACTTGGATTCAATTATCTCAAACCATTCAAAAAATTATACACTAAACTATGGACAAAACTCATAATATCAGTTTAGGCGGATTCGCCTTCATCATCGAAGAAAATGCGCTTTTTTCTTTGAAAAAATATTTGGACGAAATTAACTTGTATTTACAAAATGATACGGGAAAACAGGAAGTCATTAACGATATAGAATACCGAATGGCAGAAATTTTTGGCGAGCAACTCAAAAACAATCGCCAAGTCATCAATCTAGAGGACGTCAATCATATCAAAAAAACCTTGGGCGAGCCATCTCAGTTTGTTTTAGATGGTGATGAAAGTGAAACCAAAAAGCTTCCAAATCTTTTCCCTTTGCCCTCAAAAAAATTATACCGAGATTCCACTAACAAAAAATTAGGCGGTGTAGCAGCGGGCATTGCTCATTACTTTAGTATCGACCCAACTTGGGTACGAATTGGCTTGTTATGCTTACCATTTTTAGATTTTCTGTTTTTGGGGATCTCAACAATAAGCCTTGTTTTGGCTTATATTATTTTATGGATTGTAATTCCTGAGGCGAATACAACTGCTGAAAAGCTAGAAATGTACGGTGACCACGTAAATGTAGATTCACTAAGAAACTTTGACCGGACAGCTACTGATTCAAAAAAAAAATTAAATACTGAAGATGTTATTAAGCGTTTGCTCAAGCTGGGGCTAAAAATCGTAATTGGGCTCATTTCATTGTTTCTTTTGGCTGTAAGCATCACTTTAGCCGTTTCTGCAATAGCTCTTTTCGTAGGGGGATTTACTCTTTTTAGCACAAATTTCATAGGGTTTTCAATGTCAGATTTTTTACCTTTGGTATTTGATCACGATTGGGAAATCTGGCTGTTTTACCCATCTTTATTTCTCTTAATTTCATTACCAATTATTGGGTTAATCCTAGTATTTATCCGTATCATTTCTACTCGATTTCGTATTAAAAAAGAAGTATCTTACGCACTTGTAACTTTATTCTTCATTGCTCTCATCGGGTTTTCAGTTATTAGTATTTCAACGCTACGAGCTTTTCAGCGAGGAGCTTCCGTCACAGAATCTATAGATATTCAGACCTCACCTACCGAAATTTTAATGGTTGAGAACATCTCTCCTGCATCATCAGATGAGTTCGAGTTCTCCTTTGATTTTTCTACACTAGAATTTGTACCATCGTTGGATTCATTGGCACGAGTGGAAATTACAAAAACCGCTAAAGGGAAAAACTTAGCTTTGGCAAAAAAGCATGCTAACTTTAAAAGTTCTGTACGCACAAAACCCAATAAAATTCAATTTAAAGACAAAGTTTCTATCTATGATTTTGAAAAATGGCGTTTGCAAAACGAAAAAGTGACTATTGAAATTCCCGAAGGTCAAAAAATTCAATTCAGAAATGTTTCATATCTCACGGCTAAGCATCAATATACCCCTGTAGAAAATAATACGACTTATGTTTTTAAAAACAATCGGCTCTACACCGAAAAGGAATGGCAAAAAAATGGCGCTGAATTTTATTCTGACACTTTACAGCAAGACGTGCCTCTGGAGGATGAAATAAATAAAAACGACACCTACATTCCTAATGATGATGTATCCTTTGATTCTCAGTGGGATTAAAAGGCTGTTTAAATCTCATTTTTTTTTAAGGCTTAAAAAATTTTTTAAAAGATTAAATCTAAACAGGTTTTAGTAGAAACTAAAAAAATATGGGAATAAGCTTATCTTTGCAAAATGAAAAAAAGCATGGGTCAGCTTATTCTTTTTTTGATGGGCTGGAAACTAAATAACGGCATCAACCTTAAACAAATTCATAGCTGCGTATTAGTCTGCGCCCCACACACCTCTAACTGGGATTTTGTGGTAACCGTAGCTGCTTTTTGGAAAATGGGTATCCCGATGAAACTCTTCATCAAAGACGCTTGGACCAAGCCTTGGTACGGGTTCATCATCAAAGCCTTGGGCGGCATCGGCGTAAACCGCAAGCAACGCCAAAACCTCACTGATTATGCAGGGAACTTGCTAAGAAATAAATCTGAGCGACTCTACTTGGTCAACACGCCAGAGGGAACACGAAAATTTGCCGAAAAATGGAAAAAAGGCTTCTACTATATTGCCCAAAAGGGCGAGGTCCCGATTTTATTTGCTTACGCTGATTATGCAAAAAAAGAAGCAGGAATCAATGCCATGGCCGACCCTAAAATTCATACGCTTGAGCAAACACTCCAAATCGCAGAAGATTTTTATGAAAATATAGAAGCTAAATTCCCAGAAAAATTTAATAAAAAGATTCAATCATGAATTCAAAAAAAGATATTCTAAATCAAATTCAAGCTTTGAATAAAGATACCGTAATGGAAGTTTTTGACTTGAAATATACTGCTTTTGACGGTGAAAGTCTCTCGGCAGAACTTCCCGTCTCCCCCAAAGTGCACCAACCCTACGGCATCTTGCACGGTGGCATAAATGCAGTATTGGCTGAAACTGTAGGAAGCCTGCTATCTGCCTTACAATATTCGCCCGAAGATAAAAAGGGAGCGGTGGGCATCAACATTCAAGTCAACCACATCAAAGCTGTGAGAGAGGGAAAAGTTACCGCAAAGGCTTCATTTCTGAAGAAAGGGAAGTCGGTTGACTATATCGAAATAGAAATTAGAAATGATAAAAATGAACTAACGGCTCAGGCTACGATGACGAATAAAATTATCGATTTATAAACTTCACAATGGATTTAAAAAATCTTTCTTCTCCATACATCCTGTACCGCTTTCCTGATGAGGAAAATTTTGTTTTTGAAGAATTAACTATAGCTGATAAAAATGATTTCACATTTCAGATTCAATCTTTTAATCAAGAAAAAAATTATTTTTTTAAAGGCTTAAAAAATTTTGAGATTAACCCAAAAGATTTCCCATCAGAAAATTTAAATGAAATTTCTCAAGGCTTAAAAATTTTTGAATCACCGATTTTCACTTGGGAAATTTATCGAAATAAATGTGATTTTTTCATCCAAGAAATTCAGAAAGGCAGATTTGAAAAGTTAGTTCTAAGTCGAATTTTTAAAGGTCTGAAAAATCCAAATTTGGGGGAACTTTTTGCTAATTTGTCAAAAAAATACCCTAAAGCTTTGATTTATTTACTTCACTTGGGAGATGAAATCTGGTTGGGTGCCACGCCTGAACTTTTGCTTGAAATCAAAAACAATAAACTCCAAACCATGGCTTTGGCTGGAACTCGAAGCACCGAATACCCCCACCCTTGGACTGAAAAAGAGTTGTATGAACACCAAGTGGTGGTGGACTATATTTCTAAAGCTTTAGAAAATTTAAATCCTAAAGTTGAAGAAACTAAAACCATAACTCTCAATAATTTGCAACATTTGATGACGCCAATTTCTGCAAATTGGAGTGATGAAAGCGCTGTAGAGCACCTCATCTCTCGCCTCCATCCTACGCCTGCAGTTTGTGGTCTGCCTCAGCGAGAAGCTTTTGAATTCATCTTAGAAAATGAAGGCTACAACCGCTCTTTCTACACTGGGATTTTGGGCTTTAAAAATCAGACGAGTATAACTTATTTTGTGAATTTAAGATGTGCCCGAATCTCCCACTCGGGGATGGATGTTTTTGTAGGTGGGGGCATCACAGCGGCTAGCCAAGCCTTGGCTGAATGGGAGGAAACAGAGCTCAAAGCTAAAGTTTTGCTGGACTTTTAATTTAAAGTTTTCTAAGCTTTTTTTATTTAAAAAAGTAAGGCTGGGAAAAATTTCCAGCCTCGTTTTTGATTAATCTTCTAAGTCTTCTAAATCTGCTTCGGGTTCCTCAAAGCTTGGCTCATCTTCGTAGGAATAGTCATCATCGTCATCATCAAATTCTTCCATCACGATTTCTAAACGCTGACTGATTTTTACTAAATAGATGGTGTCTTCCGTTTCTACTTCTACGGCTTCTATGGTTTCTCCTTTAGCATTTTTGAATACAATCACGTCTTGATCTCCATAGCCATCAGGGAATTTTTCTACCAATAGACTTAAAATTTGATCATTCAGTTTCTTGAAATCTACAATTACTTTTTTCTTGTTAGATTGTTTTTTTCGATTCATAGTATATTATAGGTCTAGTAAATAAGCAAAAATTAATGGTGCTACAATGGTAGCATCAGATTCAATGATAAATTTTGGTGTATTGATGTCCAATTTCCCCCATGTGATTTTTTCGTTGGGTACTGCCCCTGAGTAGCTTCCGTAGGAAGTTGTGGAATCTGAAATTTGGCAGAAATAGCTCCAAAATGGTGTATCTGTTCTTTCTAAATCTTGGTAAAGCATAGGCACAACGCAAATAGGGAAATCTCCTGCAATTCCTCCCCCAATTTGGAAGAAACCAATGCCATTGTCTTTTGTATTATCGGTGTACCAATCGGCTAGAAATGTCATATATTCTATTCCTGATTTCATCGTAGTTGCTTTCAATTCTCCTTTGATTACATAGCTTGCAAAGATGTTGCCCATAGTACTGTCTTCCCAGCCTGGCACTACAATAGGCAGGTTTTTTTCTGCCGCGGCATACATCCAGCTATCTTTTAAATCTATCTCATAATATTCTTCTAAAACGCCTGAAAGTAACATTTTATACATAAATTCATGTGGGAAATAGCGTTCGCCTTTTTCTTCAGCATTTTTCCAAATTTTGTAAATATGTTTCTGCAATCGACGAAAAGCCTCTTCCTCTGGAATGCAAGTATCCGTCACTCGATTGAGCCCTACTTCTAGCAAGTCCCATTCCTCTTGGGGTGTTAAATCACGATAATTGGGCACTCTTTTGTAATGGCTGTGCGCCACTAAATTCATAATGTCTTCTTCTAAATTAGCGCCTGTACAAGAAATGATGTGTACTTTGTCTTGGCGAATCATTTCGGCAAAAATTTTACCTAATTCTGCTGTACTCATCGCTCCTGCTAAACTCACCAACATTTTGTTGCCTTGGTTGAGTTGTTCTTCATAAGCTTTTGCTGCATCGACTAAACTCGCTGCATTAAAATGTAAATAGTACTTTTGTATAAAATCACTGATTGCTCCCATTTTTAATATTTTTTTTTAATAACCTAAAATTTTTAAAAAATCATCTGCATTCTGCTGTGGTGCAAATAATTTTGTTATGATTTCTCCTTTTTCATTTTTATCAATTAAGATATGCTTGGGCTTTGGAATCAAGCAATGCTGCAAGCCACCAAAGCCACCAATCGTGTCTTGATATGCCCCTGTATTGAAAAAGCCAATATACAAAGGTTTTTCTTTTTTGAACTTGGGCAAAAATATAGCATTCAAGTTCTGCTCACTATTATAGTAGTCATCGCTATCGCAAGTCAACCCGCCTAGCAATACTCGCTCATATTCATCATTCCAGCGGTTGATGGCCAACATTACAAATCTTTTACTAATCGCCCAGCTATCAGGCAAAGTCGTGATAAAAGAAGAATCAATCATGTTCCATTTCTCTCTATCGTTCTGGTGTTTTTGATAAAGAATTTCGTAAATCGCTCCACCACTCTCGCCTACGGTAAAACTACCAAACTCCGTGAAAATATGTGGAACATCTACCCCAGCATTCTCACAATATAAGTTAATTTGATTCACAATTTCATCAACCATATAAGCATAATCATAAGTGAAATGTAAAGAGTTTTTTATAGGAAACCCACCACCAATGTTCAGGCTATCTAAGCTTGGGCATATTTTTTTTAAGTTGACATAAACCTTCAAGCACTTAATTAATTCACTCCAGTAGTAAGCTGTATCTCTAATCCCTGTATTGATGAAAAAATGAAGCATTTTAAGTTCCACTTGGGGGTCATCTTTGATTTCCTTTTTGTAAAACGGAACAATATCTCGGTAGCCAATCCCCAATCGAGAGGTATAAAACTCAAATTTTGGCTCTTCTTCTGATGCAATTCTGATTCCTACTTGGAATTTATCTTCGATGGAATCTTTCAGTAAACTGACTTCCTCATAATTATCTATAATCGGTAAACAACGCCTGTGCCCGTTATTCATCAGCCGAGCAATGTTTTCCACATACTGATCTCTTTTAAACCCATTGCAAATCACCCAATTATCGCTCGTCAACCTTCCACTTTCTAGAAGTTTCTCCACAATATTAATGTCTACCGCCGAGCTAGTTTCGATATGAATATCATTTTTTAAAGCTTCATTCAAAACGAAAGAAAAGTGTGAACTTTTAGTACAATAGCAATAATTGTAAGTAGCCTTGTACTGATGCTTTTCTATCGCTTCTGCAAACCATTTTTTAGCTTTTTGGATATTTTCTGAAATTTTGGGTAAATAATTAAATTTTAACGGAGAACCATATTCTTGGACTAAACCCATCAAATCTATCCCGTGGAATTGCAGCGCATGATCTTTTAGCGTAAATTCCTCTTGTGGAAAATAATACGTTTGGTCAATTAAATCGTGATATTTTAATTTCATCAATTACATTTGCTTAATATGTTGCAATGTTAATTAAAATTTTTACTTTGCGTAAATAACTTGACTATTTTTTTACCAGAAATTATTCTCCTTATGAAAAAAATTGGAATTTTAGGCGGCGGACAACTCGGTAGAATGTTTATACAAAACGCTCTCAACTACCCAGTAGAAATCCATATTCTTGACCCTAATCCCGAAGCTCCATGCAGCAAAATTGCGCATCGGTTTGTCGTTGGTGATTTTAATAACGAGCTAGATGTACTGAATTTTGCAGAGAACGTAGACATTGTAGGAATTGAAATCGAACACGTGAATCTTTCGGCTCTAAAGAAATTGAAAAAACTAGGAAAAACCGTTATCCCCGACCCTGAAGTTTTAGAAATCATTCAAGATAAAGGAATTCAAAAAGATTTTTATTTGAATCATGATATTGCTACAGCTCCACTCAAAGATAAAAATGACTTGCCCAACGTTCAAAAATTGAAAAAAGGCGGCTACGACGGCAAAGGCGTGCAACTCCTGAGTGCTGAAAATTTTGAAAACTGCTGGGGAGAAGATTCCATTTTTGAAGAACAAGCAGATATTCTGATGGAATTGGCAGTTTTAGTCGCTCAAAATCAAAGTGGCGAAACCGCTGTCTACCCCGTAGTTGAACAGGTTTTCAACCCCGAGTATAATTTACTTGATTACTTAATCTCTCCTGCCCGAATTGATGAAGAAACTGCTCAGCAAGCGAAAGATTTAGCTTTGAAGGTCGTCAAAAAACTCAATTCCCCAGGAATTTTTGCTATCGAATTGTTTCTAAATCACGATGGAAGTCTTTGGGTGAATGAAACAGCTCCTCGCGTTCACAACAGTGGGCACGCCACTATCGAAGGAAATTTTTGTTCGCAATTTGATATGATGTTGCGTACCCTGCTCAATTTCCCACTAGGCAATCCTGAGTCAAAACTCAAATCAGCAATGTTCAACCTCATCGGTGCCAGTGGGTATACGGGGAAGGCTAAAATTCAAGGCTTAGAAAAAATTTTGAATTTACCAGGCCATTCCCTACATTGGTATGGCAAAAAAATGACTAAGCCAGGCAGAAAAATGGGGCATTCTACCGTGGTTGCTCAAGATTGGGATGGTGTCATCCAGCAAATTGAAACGATAAAAAAAGAAGTAAAAATTATTTCTGAATAAATTTTTAAAGCCTTAAAAAAAAAATTAAAAATTATGCATATTGAAAACCCACAAGTTAGTATCATCATGGGAAGCCAAAGCGACTTACCTGTGATGAAAGAAGCTACCGAAATTTTAACTGAGCTGGGCATCTCATTTGAGCTTACCTTGATTTCCGCCCACCGAACGCCTCTGCGAATGCTTAAATTTGCAGAAAACGCGCACCTACGCGGTGTGAAGGTCATCATTGCTGGAGCAGGCGGAGCGGCACATCTTCCTGGCATGGTTGCAAGTTTGACTCACTTGCCAGTGATTGGCGTTCCTGTAAAATCCAGTAATTCCATCGATGGGTGGGATAGCATCTTGAGTATCCTCCAAATGCCTAATGGGATTCCTGTGGCCACCGTGGCTTTGAACGCCGCCAAAAATGCTGGCTTGCTAGCGGCAAGAATTCTAGGCTCAACCGATGAAAAAATCGCTCAAAAAATGATGAATTTTCGTGCTGAATTAGAAGAGAAAGTGAATCAAAGTATTGAAGAAATTCGCTTTTCTTACCCCAACGGGTTTGATGTTTAATTTTTTTTAAGGCTAAAAGAATTAGTTTTAGAGCCTATTTAGAATTTAAATAGGCTTTTAAAATTTTATTTTCTCCAAAGTCATTCCTCTAGAACCTTTGACCAAAATCGTGGCTGGAGGTAATGGATTTTCTTTTAAATAATTTTTAAATTCATTTACAGATTTGAATTTCTTGGCTTGCTGTGTTTGAATTTGACTGAAGTTCTCCCCGAGCAAGAAAATTTCATCTAAATCTAATGACTCTGCTAAGTCAGTGATTTTTTGATGTTCGCTTTTGGCATGCCTCCCCAGCTCAAACATATCGCCTAAAATGGCTATTCTCTTGCCTGATTTACTTGCTAAATTTTTCAGTGCCACCTCCATACTTGTAGGGTTGGCGTTGTAGGAATCCATAATAATGGTTAGCTGCTCTTTTTTCACAATTTGTGAACGATTGAGCTGTGGCCAATAATTTTCTATCGCTTTTTTGATGGAATTTAAATTTACTCCAAAATGTAACGCTATACTCACCGCTGCTGCAATATTTATCGCATTGTAATGCCCTGTGAGATGAGAATTAATTTCAGTCTCTCGGAATTCAATTGTTGCGTTTTCAGAATTTTTTAAAGGCTTAAAAAAATAATCTACTTCAGGGTTTTCAAATCCAAATTTTAAGTTTTTAATATTCTTTGTTCGCTGAATTTGAATAGCATCATCAGCATTCACAAAAGCGAAAGCTTTATTTATTCTTAGAAAATCATACAATTCAGACTTGGCTGCAATCACACCCTCTAAGTTCCCAAAGCCTTCTAAATGTGCTTTCCCAAAATTGGTTATGTATCCATGCGTCGGAGCAGCAATGCGAGTAAGTGTTGCAATCTCTTCAGGGTGGTTGGCGCCCATTTCTATCACAGCCATTTCATGTGATTTTTGAATCGAAAGTAAAGTTAACGGCACACCGATGTGATTGTTTAAATTGCCTTGCGTGAAAGCAACTTTAAATTTTGGAGACAAAGCGGTAGCTATCAATTCTTTAGTCGTCGTTTTCCCATTACTCCCTGTGAGTCCAATCACTGGGATGTCTAATTGCTGACGATGAAAATGAGCTAATTCTTGTAGAAACTTCAAGCTATTCTCTACACGATAAATGTTTTCTCCGTCAACTTCTTCATCTACAATTGCAGCTATGGCTCCAGCAGCTATGGCTTGTTTGGCATAGTGATTCCCATTGAAGTTTTCTCCTTTTAAAGCTAAAAAAATCTGTTGTGGTTGAATTGTTCGAGAATCAGTATTAATTCCCAATGATTCTTGGAAAATTTGATAAATTTCTTCTAACATGAATAATAAAAAAGAGGTTGAAAACAACCTCTTATATTTGAGTTTTAATTAATTTATTTAATACCTCTTTTGCTTCTATTTTTGTTTGATTTCATTGGCCCAGTATAATCTTGAGCGACACGGAAACCAACCCAAGCTGCAGAACTTGCCTCGTGCATGTATCTTCTTTGTCCTGGATCTAGCCAGTAGATGTCATCTCTCCAAGAGCCACCTTTTACTACACGCAATTCTTTGCTGATATCGGAGGTTCTTTCTTTGGAGTCTTTATCTAAAATCACACGTCCATCGTCGGTCATTCTAAAGTTTCTCACTGGTGAATTGTACATATCGGCATTGGTATTATCTGGATTTGTTCCTGCTTTACCGACGTCTAATGAAGAACGATAGTCTCCATCATTATAATCTCTAGCGTCTTCTATCATTTCTGTGCGGTAAGAACCTGGCAAGGCCTTGGCTAATAATTGACCATTGCTCAGCGTATCATATTCTATAGCTCCTTCTTGTACGGTTTCATAACCACCTGTTCCATTCGGGATTTTTCTAGTGTAAATGTTACCTCTATAGTAATTAAAATCGTTAGCATCATCATCTATAATGGGACGATAAACATCTGCTGTCCATTCAGCTACATTGCCTAGCATTCCGTATAATCCAAATTCGTTTGACGGGTATTCTTTCACATCGCTAGTGATAGCTGAGCCATCGTTGCCCCATCCTCCGATGCCAGAGTAATCGCCTCTCCCTTGCTTAAAATTGACCATGAAATCGCCACGTTTTCTCCCCTTAGAGTGTCTCAAATCTTCTCCTGCAATTGGCTTACCTTCGTATTGATTGTAAACGCGGTCTGCTGGTAAAGCTAAAGCAGCGTATTCCCATTCTGCTTCGGTCGGTAATCTAAATTTAGGGACTAAGCTTGCATTCATCGTTGAACGATAATTGATTCGTGGATTTGCATTTTTCACTTTAATTTCTTTCATAATTTTGGCCGTATCAATCACGCCATCTCCTTGGAAAACATTATCTGGATCTTGTTGAAATTTCTCTGTGTTGAAATGATTTGCCCCAAAATTTACATCTGGGTTTAAATATAAATCTTTACTCAGGTATCCTTTTTCCATCATTGCTTTTTCGTTAGCCCTATCAGTCAACCAATCGCAGTATCTTTGAGCCTGCAACCATGTAACGCCTACCACGGGGTAATAGTTAAATGAAGGATTTCTCAAATATTCATTGATGAAAATTTCATTTCTGCTTAATTTATTCCCCCACACTAGCGTATCTGGTAATATACCTTTATTAATGTTTTCATTATTGGGGTCGCTACTAGGGAACACGTAAGAAATCCAAGACATGTATTCTTTGTAATCATAGTTAGTCACCTCTGTATCAGCCAAGTAAAATGATCTCACTTGCATACGTCTAGGCGTGTTATTCCAATCTCGCATGACATCGGTTTTTACTTGCCCCATTGTGAAGGTTCCTCCTTCTACATAAACCATCCCTTCAGAAGCTTTTTCTTTTTTCTTGTCGCCAGTAAAAAACCACCCTTTTTTATCATTAGGCTTCCATCCTGTTCGGCTTGTGTAATTTTTGGTGCCTCCGCCACTTTTCACACCACTCTTATTGCCACAAGAAGTGAGGATAAAGGCCAACACCAAACTTAAAACAAAAATGAATTTATTATTCATTTGACTTTCTATTTTCTTAGTTTGTAATATGCAAAGAAAAAAATTTAGTGCGAATTATACAATTTTTTCTAAGCCTTAAAAAATTATTCTTTTATTTTCAATCACTAAATGAAATGTATGCTGTCAAAACAAATTTTAAACCAAGATTAAATTTTATTTCTTTTGAAGCTTAAAAAAACTTCATTCAAAGAAACTAAGGACCAATCATCAAGTTTATTCCTAAAATTCAAATATGATTAAAACAATTATTTTATTTAAATCTTACAAAATAAATTTGTCTATAACCATATCTACCAACTCATTAAAGTTGACTTATTCTAAATCCACAATGGGGAATACGTTTACAGTAATTTAATTATATTTGTTGCGATTTTTATGAATTATTTAATTTCATTACAATGACTCAAAACAAATTTTTATTGTTTCTTTTCCTTGGCGGGATGCTTTGGGGGCAGGCTCAGACTATTCGCCCGGTACGCACGGGGGCTCCTTTTCTTAGAATTTCTCCCGATGCTCGTGCGGGTGGTTTAGGTGATATGGGGGTTGCTACTTCTGCTGATGTTTTTTCTCAGTATTGGAATCCTTCCAAATATGTTTTTTCAGAGGAACATTCTGGCGTGGGAATTTCCTATACGCCTTATCTTAGTAAAATTACTAATGATGTTTTCTTGATGAATGCAGCGTTTCATACTTACTTGGGCGAAAACGAAAGAAGTGCTTTGGGAGCTAGTATTTATTATTTCAACATAGGCCAAGTTGATTTGACGCAATGGGTTGCTGGTAAAATTCAAGATTTGGGAGTAGCCAAACCTAATGAGTTCTCTTTTGATTTATCTTACTCTTTGAAGTTATCTGACCAATTCGGCATGGGGGTAACGGGCAGGTACATCCGCTCTGATTTGTTTAATAATGACCAAAATGCCAACACCTCAGCAGCTAATTCATTCGCTGTGGATTTGAGTGCTTTGTACCAAAGCTATCCGTTTAAACTCGGTGATTTAGATAGTAAAATGCGTTTAGGTATTAATATCAGCAATATTGGGCCAAAGCTAGACTATTATGAATCAGAGGATTACCAAAATTTCTTACCAACTAATCTAAGAATGGGTGGTGTTTTAGATTTAAACCTCGATGATGCTAACAGATTGAGCATTGGGACTGAAATCAATAAACTACTTGTGCCAACGCCTAGCATTCCAGTAGATGCTAATAGTGATGGTATTGCCGACTATTACACTGTGAAAGATGAAGGCGTTATTTCAGGAATCTTTAGCTCACTGAGCGATGCTCCCGATGGATTCTCAGAAGAATTGAAAGAATTCACTTGGGCATTGAGCGGTGAATATGTTTTTCAAGACGCTTTTGCATTCCGTGCAGGGTATTTCCACGAGAGCGAAGTGAAAGGTGCGCGACAATACGCAACTTTGGGTGCGGGGCTAAAGTACAATGCCTTTAGTATTGATTTTTCTTATTTATTCCCGACCAATGACATCAACAACGCGCTTCAAAATACGCTAAGATTTGCTTTAACTTGGAATTTTGGTGGAAAAACTTTTAATAGTAATTACTGATTTTTTTTAAGCCTTATATAAAATTTATTCAAAAAGTGATGAGGAAATTTCATCACTTTTTTTTAAGCCTTAAAAAATTTTTGTGAATGTGTAATTTAGTAATAGGAAATAGAAGAAAGCTCATTTGGTAATCGGGAATTAATGATTTAATAAATGATTCATAAATGTAAATGAAAGATTCATGATTGCTTTACTTTTATCTTAATTTTCCTTGATGAAAAGTCAAAAGATCAAGTGATTTTACAAAGGATTTTTCAGCTGAACAGAAACATTATTCTCATCACTACTCCAGCCCAAGACTTGGTATGGTTTTGGCAAATAGTTTTTGGCCCAGAGCGCATCTTTTACTTTTTGCACCACTTTTCCTTTAGCTATGAGAGATGATTTACGAAACTCGTTTGTACTGACCCAAAAGTAAACTCCTAAAATAACGTTGCTTCGCAGTAATTCTTTCTCTGCAACAAAGGAAGTGTGCGTATGATTCTCCACCACATCTGGTTCTGATTTCAAGATTTCACGAATGATTCTTTTCACATCTTCTAAATCTGCCATGGGCAAAACTTCTACCTGGAAGTCGCAACGGAAGAATCCGTCATCCGTATAGTTTATCACGGGGTTTCTAATTACATCACTATTGGGCAAAAAGACATCTCGCCCATCATATGTCGTTATTTTGGTATAAAGAAATTCTAAAGACTTTATCTGCCCAAAATTTTCACCGATTTTCACCGTATCATTTACATTGAAAGGGCGGTTGAAAGCTAAAATTATTCCCGATAAAAAATTCCCACCAATATCTTTGAATGATAAACCTACAATGATGGCACTGGCCCCCAGTGTGGTGAATAAAAAATTGGTAATGGAATTCAGCCCCGCAGCCTTTAATGCCCAAATGACTGCGAAAATAAAAATCAGCCCTTTGATGATATTCCCTAAAAGTTTGCTCATCAATGGGTCTGTAGTATTGTGAGATATTCTTTTTTTTGCCAATTCCCCTAACCTGATTGAAATTTGGTATCCTAAGATTATAATGATTAAACCCAATATAATACCTGGCACTTGTTCCAAGAATTGCGCCCAGTAGCTGTATAAACTTTTTAGAATTAAATCAACATGAACATTACTTGCATTCAACTCCATAAGAAAGGTGATTTATTGTAGATTCAAAATTATTAATTAGCTCTCAAAAGAAAAGAATTTCATTTATTTTTTATAAAGCTTTTAGAAATTTTTACAATAACGCCCGTGATTTCCTATCTTTGTGTAAAAGCAAAGCTATGGCAGAACATAAAGTTATTTTACCCTCTATGGGCGAAGGCGTGATGGAAGCTACTGTGACTGGGTGGCTCAAACAAGTCGGAGATAAAATCGAAGAAGATGAATCTATTGTAGAAATCGCAACCGATAAGGTAGATTCTGATGTTCCTGCTACAGCTAGCGGGATTCTAAAAGAAATTCTTGTGCAGGTAGATCAAATTGCCAAAGTAGGTGAAGCTATCGCTATAATAAAAACCGAAGATTCTAGCGAAGAGAGCTCCTCTCCTAGTGAAAACTCTAAGGAAATCTCTACCGAAGTCGAAGAAGAAGTGGCGGAAGCGGCAAAAGAACTGGAGGCTGCTATTCAGTCCAAGAAAACAACTCACACCTTTGCTTCGCAAGAAGGCGAGCAATTCTTATCTCCCCTCGTGCGTTCTATGGCTAAAGAAGAAAACATTTCAGCAGAGGAGCTCAAAAACATTTCGGGCAGTGGATTGAATGGTAGAATTACAAAAGCAGATATTCAGAATTATTTAGAAAATCGTTCTAAAACTTCAGAAAAATCAATTCAAAACACTACAAATCAAGCTACTAATCAACAAGCTCAAGCCACAACTCCACAAAAAACTCAAGCAACTGCTCAGCCAGTAATCGCAGGATCTAATGAAGAAATTATTCAAATGGATCGTATGCGAAAAATTATTGCCGAGCATATGGTTGCCAGCAAACAAACTTCTCCTCACGTCACTAGCTTTGTAGAAACGGATATGACAAATGTTGTCTTGTGGAGAAATAAAATCAAAAAAGAATTTCAGCAGCGTGAAGGCGAAAAAATCACCTTTATGCCCATCATCATTCAAGCAATTGTAAAGGCCATCAAAGATTTCCCGATGATTAATATTTCTGTAAATGGAGACCAAATCATCAAGAAAAATAACATCAACATTGGCATTGCTGCTGCTCGCCCAGATGGGAATTTAATTGTACCCGTTATCAAAAATGCTGACCAGTTTAGCTTAGTAGGGTTGACAAAAAAAATCAATGACTTGGCCTACAGAGCAAAGAACAATCAGCTAAAACCCGATGAAATAAAGGGTGGAACTTACACTGTTTCTAACATTGGAAGCTTTGGTAATATTTTGGGTACACCAATCATCAACCAACCAGAAGTTGCCATCATGGCAGTAGGTGCCATCGAAAAAAAACCTGCCGTCATCGAAACACCACAAGGTGACTTGATTGGGATTCGCCACAAAATGTACCTCTCTCACTCGTACGACCACCGCGTGGTAGACGGTGCTCTAGGCGGCATGTTTGTGAAACGTGTTTCAGATTATTTAGAGAATTTTGATATAAATCAAGAAATTTAAGCTTTATCTTACTTTTATGAAATCTCTTTTTAGTCATCAAATTGAAAAGAGATTTTTTTTAAGCCTTCAAAAATTAAGAATAAATATGATTTTTTTAAGGCTTTAAAAATTTTATCAAAGACTAATTTCTTTATCAAAATTAAATGAACTAAATTTAGTCTTTAATTAAATAATATTTACAATGAATAAAAGTACCGTTTGGAAGCTGATTCCTATGATGTTTAGCTTCTTCATCATGGGTTTTGTAGACTTGGTGGGCATTGCAACCAATTACATGAAAGAGGATTTTAAGCTGACCGAAAGCATGGCAGGGCTGCTACCATCTATGGTTTTTCTATGGTTTTTGATCTTTTCCATCCCTACAGGAATTTTAATGAACAAAATCGGACGAAAAAATACGGTTTTACTCAGTTTAGTCATCACTATTTTGGCGCTAGCCATTCCTTTTATTTCATATAATTACGGAATGATGTTGATTTTCTGCTGCCTTCTCGGGATTGGGAACACTCTACTACAAGTGTCACTCAACCCTTTGATTTCAAGCGTAGTAACTGGCGACAAACTAGCAAGCTCTTTAACTTTTGGTCAATTTTTAAAAGCAATTGCTTCTTTTTCTGCTCCCATCATTGCAGTTTGGGCAGCTACGTCTTTGAATGACTGGAAGCTATTGTTCCCTATTTTTATGGTTATTTCGATTTTAGCTGTAATTTTACTAGGCATCACCAAAGTCAACGAACCTGATAAAAGCATCAAAACCTCTTCGTTTTCTGATTGCTTTAAATTATTGGGTGATCAAACCATTCTACTTTGTTTTATAGGCATTTTATGTACCGTTGGGCTAGATGTTGGGGTAAACGTAATGGCACCTAAATTGTTTATCGAACGCCTAGGTTGGTCGATAGAAAAAGCTGGTTACGCAACGAGTGTTTATTTTCTTTTCAGAACGATTGGCAGTTTTTTAGGTGCATTTATTTTGGCTAAATTTTCTTCTAGAATTTTCTATATCATCAGTGTTGCTTGTATATTCATCGCACTTAGCCTTCTATTTGTAGCGCAAAATGATGCTATTTTATACTTTGACGTTGCCATTTTATACTCTGCCATTGCCATTATCGGGTTTGGGAACGCTAATTTGTTTTCAATTTTCTTCTCCAAAGCTTTATTAAACAAGCCAAATCATCAGAATGAAGTTTCTGGTTTGATGGTGATGGGCATTTCTGGTGGAGCAATATTTCCTTTATTAATGGGATTTGCAGCCGATGCTTTGCAGTCTCAAAACGCCGCTGTGATTGTGCTTTGTTTTACGGCTCTTTACTTTTTGGTAATGATTCCTAAATTAAAATCTGCTCCTTCTGAACTTAAGTAAAAAATAAAGTTCAATAGATTATAAACTAAAGCTGCTATTTCTCTAAGCAGCTTTTCTTTTCTCATTTTTTAAGAACTTATTTTAAATTTTATAATTTCACTAATCACCTGAGTCTGATTAACATCAAACTTCATAAACAGCTATTATTAGTTAGCGTTTAGATTTCTCCTCAATGAGAAAACTTTGAGTGGTTTGATGAAAATTATCTCAAAATTCATCTACATAACAAAAAATATTCATATCTCTGCCAAGGTTAATCATGAGAAATAGCTACTTAAATATTTGAATTTCAAAAAACTTAAATATACAGTTGTTTCTCTTTTTTATAAAAAAAACCTTAAAGCTTTAAACTTCAAGGTTTTTTTTAGTCAAATGAAATGATAAGGTTTTTATTTTCTGATTTTGTGCCCTGCCATTCCATAGAATAAGATGAACAAGAAACAAGGCAAGCATAGCCAATAAGCATTTTGCATACCAAAAGAATCTTTTAACCAACCAAATATCAATGGCAATACGGCTCCACCAGCGATAGCCATCGTTAGCAAAGATGCGCCTGTTTTTGTAAACTTCCCAAGACCATCCATCGCCAGCGGCCAGATGGCAGGCCACATAAGTGAACAACCTAACGCCATAAATGAAATAAAGTAAATCGAGTAAGCTGCAGGAGCTAAAACAACTGCTAAAGTACCAAAAATGGCTAGTAAAGAACAGATTTTCAGTGCTAAAGATTGCGTAATCACTTTTGGAATGAGAATTGCTCCGCAAATATACCCAATCACCATACCGATAGATGGGATAAAGGATGCTAATTCTCCAATTCTGAAATCTGAACCTAAAACTGTTTTATCATTGATTCCCAGCTCATTAGAGTAATCAACCATTGTCGCTAATGAAATTGTTTCTACCCCTACATAAAAGAATAGTGCTACTGCCCCCAAAATCAGATGCGGAAAATCAAAAATAGATTTTTTAGTTGCAAAGTTTGTTTCAGAAGCCAAAGTCAAATCTTCTTCATCTTCCCCTTTAGCTTTCACTTCTGGTAGCGGTGCGACCAAAGAGATAATGCCTAAAAGCAAAAATACACCTACAATGATGTAAAATGGTAATGCTAAGTCTGATGTTTCTACCAATTGGATCTCTTTACCAATCACGAAAGCCAAAAAGAGCGGTGCAATCGGCCAAGCCAATTTATTGCAAATCCCCATGATACTGATTCTTTTTGCGGCACTTTCTATCGGCCCCAAAATCGTTGCATACGGGTTTACCGAAGCTTGTAAATAGGCGTTTGCCGTACCACTGACGAATGAAGCAATTAAAAATAAAATGAAGCTTTCAGCCTTAGCAGATGGAATAAAAAGCCCAAAAGCCACAGCAAAAAGCAAAAAAGAAAAAGCCATGGTTTTTTTGTAGCCTATTTTTTTAATCAATAAAGAAGCTGGGTATCCAAAAATTAAAAATGGAATGAATGTCGCTGCCAGTAGCATATAGCTTTCTGCTGACGAGATGCTTAGTTTACCTTTGAGCACAGGAATCAGATAGGAGTTGATGCCGAGTGCAAATCCGATAGAAAAAAACATAAGCCCAATGAATGCGAGCGGAACTACGTAGTTTTGTTTACTTGTATTAGTCATACTTCAAGTTATAAATGTTAATAATTTTTAATCTAAAAAATGATTAGCAATTTAAGAAAAACTTTTGATTTTACTCCATTAAGAATTTGCTTAAATTTTAACGAAAATTTAAAATGATTTTAAAATACTTCTCTTTTTCAAAAAAATAGATCTTTCCTGTTTTATAATTCAATAGATTTCTTATATTCGCAGCGTAATAAAAAACACTTCAGTTACTTAAATAAAATGATTGGCACAATTGAATTCTTCCACCCAGAAGAAACCTTGATTTACCATGTAGAAAAATCTTTCTGCAAAGTTGTTTTCCTCAGAAAAAAAAATTGTTTAGTCTTAGAAATCGAATCCAGCGAAGATTTAGATCACATGGCCGAAGATTCATTGCAAAATGAATTTCCTAAAGTAATTTTGAATATTGATGATTTCCCTATTTCTTTTGATAATAAGAGAAAACTCATCGGCAATACGATAGAAATTCCCTTCAGTACTGTAGAAGAAGAGGATGAGGATGGTGAAATAGAAGAGATATTCTACACCAATTTGGCCGTAGGACAAGAAGATTATGAGATTGATAACAATCTACTTAAATTCTCTAAAGATGCTCAGGGAAATCTTTTTCTAAACTGGGAAGGCGAAGTACAGGATTTTACTCAGTCGACAGATGAGCTAGTGAAATTTAAGGTAAAGTGTAGCTTGGCTGACCAGAAAATTCAAATCAAAGAAGATTTTTACGCCGAAAGTAAGTAATTTTTTTTAAGCCTTAAAAAATTTAAGGCTGAATTTCTTTCAGATATTAAAAAAAAATAATTTTCTTTTTTTAAGGCTTAAAAAATTTCAGAATAAGGCAATATTTTGTACTTTTAGTCAAATTTAATTTTTTGACTAATGAAGAGTATTATTCCATTATTTCTGCTATTTTTTTTAGCAGCTTGTTCGACTTCGCAAATCGCGAAAAAAACAACGCCTGAAATTCAAGCAGCAAAAGCAAATTCTATCAAGGATTTTAAAATCATTCCTTTACCCAAAAGCATTACCCCTACAGAAGGGCAGTTTAGCTTAAATTCATCTACACGCATCTTTGCTGAAAAGGGGTTAGCCAAAGAAGCTGATTTTCTTCAATCGTATTTGCAATTACAGACTGGCTTAAATTTATCTGTTGCGGCAAATAAAGCTTCTAAAAATCAAATTGTTTTAAGTTTAGACTCTGGCATTTCTGGTGAAGAGGCTTATACCTTAGCGATTAATCCCAATGAAATTGAAATCAAAGCTTCTACCGCAAAGGGGATTTTCTACGGTATACAAACATTGCGTCAGTTTTTCACTGATGGTTTAAACGCTCCAGCGGGTAAAATCGTTGATGAACCACGTTTTGTTTATCGTGGTATGCATTTAGACGTTGGACGCCATTTTTACCCTGTTTCATTCATCAAAAAATACATTGATATTTTAGCTTTGCACAAGATGAACAATTTCCACTGGCACTTGACTGAGGACCAAGGTTGGCGTCTTGAAATCAAAAAATACCCGAAATTAACTGAAATAGGTGCTTACCGTGCTGAGACAGCTGTTGAGAAAAATTTTCCTCATTCTGGTACAAATCAAGAGTATAAAGGTGACGGCAAAAGATATGGCGGATTCTACACTCAAGAGGAAGCTAAAGAAATTGTAAGATATGCAGCTGAAAGACACATTAATGTGATTCCTGAAATTGAAATGCCTGGACACGCAACTGCTGCTTTAGCGAGTTACCCAGAATTGGGAAATAATACTGGTCCTTATGAAGTCATCAAATGGTGGGGCGTCTTTGACCAAATTTACGCACCTAAAGAGGAAACTTTTAAATTTTTGGAAGATGTTCTTTTAGAAGTTTTTGAAATTTTCCCGAGCGAATACATCCACATCGGTGGTGATGAAGCGCCTAAGAAAGAATGGAAAAATAGTGCTCAGGCTCAGGCTGTCATCAAAAGAGAAGGGCTAAAAGATGAGCATGAACTGCAAAGTTATTTCATTCAGCGTATGGAAAAATTCATCAATGCCCATGGTAGAAAAATCATCGGCTGGGATGAAATTTTGGAAGGTGGTTTGGCGCCAAACGCTACCGTAATGAGCTGGAGAGGAACTCAAGGTGGAATCCATGCGGCAAAAGAAAATCATGATGTCATTATGACTCCGACTGATTTCTTATACTTTGATTATTACCAAGATAAAAAAGATGCTGAGACCAAAACTCCTTTTGGTATTGGTGGGTTGGTAACTCCTGAGAAAACTTACTCATTTAACCCCATGCCCGAGGAGTTGAGTGCTGATAAGCAAAAGCATATTCTAGGTGCACAAGGAAACATCTGGACTGAATACATCAAAGATGGAAATCATGTTGAGTATATGCTGTTACCAAGATTAGGTGCTTTGTCTGAAGTCGACTGGACGCCTAATGAGCTAAAAAATTATAAAGATTGGAAAAATAGAATGCAAAATTTGAAATTCATTTATGATAAAATGGATTTAAACTATGCTCCTTATATTTTTGAATAATTTTTTAAGGCTTAGAAAAAATTTGAAATCCGTAGTTTTATTAGGCTACGGATTTTTTTTCAATCCAAATTTGAATTATCGAGATAAATAAAATTTTATTAAGCCTTAGAAAAAAATCATCTTAATTCCTTTGGAATTTTAGCCACTGGTATCGGGTTTACTTTATGCTGCATTGCTTTATTCAATCGCTGAAAAATGGCTAAAACTTCTTTTTGCCGTTCAGTTAAATCAGTCGGTTTTTTTTGACTTCCCAGCAGCACATTCATTGCCCATTCCAACTCATCGTAGCTAGCGCCAATTTGGTCTTCATCGGTTCGATTATCCTCCCACAGGCCATCAGTGGGTTTTGCTTGCTGAATGCTTGATATAATGTTTAGTTCTTTTGCTATTTCATAAACTTCACTTTTCATCAAATCCGCAATGGGCGAAATATCAACTCCTCCGTCACCATATTTAGTAAAGAAGCCAACACCAAAATCTTCAATTTTATTTCCCGTGCCAGTAACCAAGTAATGGTGAATTCCAGCGTAATAATATAGTGTTGCCATTCTCAGTCGTGCTCGGGTATTGGCCAAGCTCAACAAAGTTTGCTCTTGATTCTCTGGCTCTACAACTTTTACAAATTCATCAAAAGTTGAAGTCAAATCCAAACTTAAACTTTCTACATTATCAAATTTACTTTTCAGCCAAGTTATATGCTCTAGCCCCCGACTTTGTTGGTCTTTTTTTTGATGAATTGGCATGTCGATAACTAGAGTAGGCAAGCCTGTTTTGGCCGCCAAAGTGGAGGTTACGGCGCTATCAATCCCTCCAGAAATGCCAATAACTAGACCTTTCTGCCTCGCACTGAGCGTGTAATCTTTCATCCATTGCGTAATAAAATCTATCACCTGATTTGTTCTCATTATTTTCTATTTTTGTAAAAAATCGGTAAGCGTATTTTTCATGAATTTTATGAATAAAATCTCTGCAATAATTGTGCTTTTATGTTTACTCACCAGCTGCGTAAAAGAAAAAAATCCTTGGGCTACCAAAACAAAAATTCAACCTATTGATTTTGAGTGGCATGACATCTCAGCTATTTATTTTGATTTAGCGGTAAGCAATCAAAAATTACAAGAAACTTACCCTGATTTTTTTGGAAACATTCCAGATTCAATTCTTTCAAATAGAAGAGAAGATTCTTTGGCACTTGATTTCCACCGAGAAGTACAGCAAAAAATTTCGCTAAAGCAAGTTCAGGATTCTTTAGCTGATTTGTTTGGTTACATCAAAGATTTTCAGGAAGATTTTGCCGCTCCCAGCGTTTATTCATTTACTGGAGAGATGCCTTATTTGAACCCCATAGCTTACTTTAAGCAAACGCATGATTTGGTTATCGGGTTAGATTGGTTTTTGGGGAAAGAGGAAAATTTATATGAGAAAGTTGGTATCCCACATTATTTGCGCAAGCGCATGGATTTTGAGCAATTTAAGCTCAGAGTTGCTGAGAATATAGCTCGGCAAATGGTTCCGTATGAAATTCATCAGAGAAAATTTTTAGACCAAATAATCTACGAAGGCAAAATTATTGCTCTGATGAAACGGTTTTGCCCGCAGTATTCAGATTCAGAATTATTAGATTATACGGATGAAAGTATGCAATGGCTCAGCGATAACGAGGCAGAAGTTTATCTTTATTTTACCGAAAACGATTTGTTGTTTAGCGATAATCATCAATTGAGCGAAAGATTTATTTACCCTGCCCCATTTTCTAAATTTTATTTGGAAAATGATGCAAATACACCTGGTAGAGTTGGCGTATGGATGGGCTGGCAAATCATTAAAAATTATCTAAAAGATAATTCTGAAATTACTTTAAAAGAACTGATTTACGAAAAACAAAGTGAAGAGATTTTTCAAAAATCAGGATATAAACCTCAATGAAAATGAAAAAATCAGAAAATCAAGAAAAGAAATCTAATATTTCTGTAGAAATTAGTTTAGATGAAAATCATGTACCTGACCGTCTGGAGTGGTCTGCCCCAGATGGCGGCATCAACCATCAGCCTACCAAAGCGGTAATGCTTTCCTTTTGGGATGAGACTAAAAAAGAAGCTTTGAGAATTGATTTGTGGACAAAAGATATGCCTATAGATGATATGAAGATTTTTTTTCATCAAGTTTTTGTTTCGATGTCTAATTCTTATGAGAATGCCACAAGCGACAAAAATACGGCTAAGCTGATTCGTGAATTTGCTGAAACTTATGCAAAAGCTTCTGAAATTATTGATTAATCTAATATCAGATGAAAGAGCTATGGACATTAAATAAACATCTTGCTAAATACAAATGGCGTCTTTTGGTGGGTGTTCTCATCATCATCGTGTTAAATTTTTTATCGGTTTACACGGTTCGTTTTGTTGGTGATGCGATCAACTTTATAGAAGAAATCATTCTAGCAAGAGACAAAGATTCCAAACATATTCAGCAGCTGTTAAAATATGGTGCCATCATTATAGGACTGCCCATCATTGCTGGATTTTTACAATTTTTAATGCGCCAAACATTGATTGTTACTTCTCGCTACATTGAATTCGACTTGAAAAACACCATTTATCAACATTATCAGTTTTTAGATTTAAATTTTTATAAATCCCACCGCATCGGTGATTTAATGAATCGAATCAGTGAAGATGTTGGCTACGTTCGGCAATATTTAGGCCCAGGTATTATGTACCCCATCAATCTTGTTTGTTTAACGATTATTTTAATCGTTGAGATGCTTCGTGTAGATCAGGTCATGACCATTTATACACTCATCTCTTTACCATTTTTATCGGGGTTGGTCTATTTGCTGAGTAGTCACATCAATAAAAAAAGTCAAATCGTGCAAGCAGAGCAATCAAATATTTCTGCCTTTGTACAAGATATTTTTTCTGGTATTCATGTGGTTAAATCCTATAACCAATCCAATACAGTTAAAAGAAATTATAATATAAAAGCAAAAACTTACAAGAAAAAATCTATTGAGCTGGCTAATATTGAGGCTTTCTTCACTCCGCTAATAATTATTGTGATTGGGCTGAGTCAAATTTTAATTCTATACATGGGCGGGATACGCTACATCAAGGGTGAAATTAGCGAAATAGGAACTTTAGCTCAATTTTTCATGTACCTAAATATGCTTATATGGCCATTCACATCATTGGGTTGGGTTTCGATGGTCATTCAACGAGCAGAGGCATCTATGCTACGCATCAATGAGTTTCTCAATACCAAACCTGCTGTTTTCAACACTAATTCTAAAGACTTTCAACTAATAGGTAAAATTGAATTTAGGGATGTTTCTTATACGCATAAAAATACAGGAATTTTGGCCATCAATCACTTAAGTTTTACTTTAATGCCTGGTAAAACTTTAGCTATTTTGGGCAAAACTGGCTCAGGAAAGACAACTTTGGCACAACTCATCGTTCGATTATTTGACCCTGATGAAGGTCAAGTTTTGCTTGATGACCAAGATGTAAAAGATTTAAATTTAGCTTCTCTACGCCAGCAGATTGGGTTTGTGCCACAAGAAGCCTTTTTATTCTCTGACACTTTGGCTGAAAATTTACTTTTTGCTTTGGATGAGAAAGACCTCAGCAAAGCAAAAGAATATGCTAAAAAAGCTGATGTGCATGAGAATATAGTGCATTTTTCTCAAGGTTATGAAACTAAAGTTGGTGAACGCGGCGTTACCTTATCGGGTGGGCAAAAACAGAGAATTTCTATTGCACGCGCTTTAATCAAGCAACCTAAAATTTTAATCTTTGATGATAGTTTGTCTGCCGTAGATACTGAAACTGAGGAAAACATTTTGCAGAACATCAATTCCGAAACAGAAGATAAAACCACGCTCATCATTACTCACCGAGTATCTTCTGCTAAAAACGCTGACCGCATTATCTACTTAGAAAATGGGAGAATTAAAGAAGAAGGGACGCACCAAGAGCTGCTCGAGCTAAATGGGGAGTACCAAAAACTTTATCAGATGCAAATAGAAAATAATACGCATTATTTTAAAGGCTTAGATTAATTTTTTTTAAGCCTTTAAAAATTTTTATTTCATTTTATTCTGTCGAGATATACTTACATTTATCTGAATCATAGCCAAAAAGCCCCTTGGTTTTGATGAAATCCGCAATATCACCTGGCAGACTATCTTCCCAGCCCTCTTTGCATTTAGGGATCTGCTTCAGTATTTCTTTAGAATAAATTTTGAGATAACTTTGATTAAAATCTTCTACATCTATGATTCTACCATTTTTTTTGAAATATTTGTAGAGATCTTTCAAGTTATCATTTACCTTCAGGTTATTACTATTGAGTAGCTCTCCTGTTTCTCTACTAATGTATGGGTAGAGATAAATATTGACATTTCGCTTGAATAATTTCCCAAAGGCTTCCATAATTCCGCCACTTAAGTCTGTGTAATATTTCTCATTAAACACCGCAATTAGATTGTTAACTCCCATTGAAATGCCAATTTGAGTTCTTTCTTTGGTGAAATTAGCAAAGTATTCTACCAATTTATAATATTCTGAAAAGTTAGAAATCAACACATTATAACCTAATCGGCAGAGAATATCAGCACGGTTTAAGAAATCACGCTCATCGATTTCACCTTCTTGACTCAAGTTGCTCAGTGTAATTTCAAACAAAACTTCTAAGTTTTCCTCTGTAATTTCATTATATTGATTTTTAAACATTTTCAAACCTTGGTTGAGCATATCAATGTTTACGTTGGTCACAGGTCTGAAGCTTCCTCTCAATGCAAAAATGTGTTTTTTGTAAAAAATAGAAGCTGGTAAAATATTCATTCCATCTGGGCCAAACATCACGGCTTGCGTCATTCCGTTTCTTAATAAATGTAAACTCATCAATCGATTATCTACATATTTAAATCTTGAACCTGAGAAATTAATCATATCGATTTCAATTTGATCTAAATCCATCATATCATAGAGAGAATCCAGCAGTTTACGTGGATTATCATAATAATAATAGGCTCCGTAAATCAAGTTAATTCCCAAAATACCTAGGGTCTCTTGCTGCAAATGTGCTGTATTTTCTTTGAACCGAACGTGCAAAATAATTTCACTGCACTCCTCTCCTGGTTCTATTTGAAATTTGATTCCGACCCATCCGTGGCCTTTATATTTTTTAGCATAATCTATTGTAGTAACGGTATTGGCATAAGCAAAGAAACGCTGCCCTCTGTGCTGTTCTGCATCTAGGCGTTCTTCTATCAAACGGAATTCATGGCCAAGCATTCGTTTTAAACGTTCTTCAGTCACGTAGCGGCCATCATTCTCCCGCCCATAAATGGAGTCACTAAAGTCTTTGTCATAGGCTGACATGGCTTTGGCTAAAGTCCCACTGGCTCCTCCTGCTCGATAAAAAAAACGAACGGTTTCTTGCCCAGCACCAATTTCAGCAAAAGAGCCATAAATACTTCGGTCTAAGTTAATTTCTAAAGCTTTCTGTTTAGGGGTTAATACTCTTTCCATAAATAAGAAATTTGCAGCTATGTTTTATTTAAGGTAAATTTATCAAATATTATGCGGGACATCAATAATAAAATCATTTTTTTAGGCACAGGAACTTCACAAGGCGTTCCACCCATTGGTTGTACACACCCAGTATGCTTATCTACTAATGCCAAAGACAAAAGATTAAGGAGTTCTATTTTTATTCATTACAAGCAAAAAAAAATATTAATTGACTGCGGGCCCGATTTTCGGCAACAGATGTTACGAAGTCAATTAACCGATGTCGATTTCATTTTAATCACCCACGAGCATAATGACCATATCATCGGTTTAGATGACGTTCGCCCCATTAACTTCAAGCAAAATAAAGATATGCCAATCTATGCATTACCTCGGGTGATGAGGCAACTTAAATCTCGGTTTAATTACGCCTTTGGTGACATCAAATACCCTGGTTTGCCAGCTTTTGAACCTATCGAAATTGGGCTAGAAGCATTCATTGCTGATGGCATTGAAATTACTCCCATAGAAGTTATGCATGGTAAGCTACCCATTCTAGGTTATCGCATAGGAAGCATCGCGTACTTGACAGACGTTAGCCACCTGCCAGCGAAAGAATATAAAAAACTAGAAGATTTAGAAATACTGATTATCAGCTCATTGAGAAAAGAGCCAACACACCATGCTCACATGACTTTAGCCGAATCACTGATCTTGAGCCAAAAAATTAAGGCTAAAAAAACCTATCTAACTCACATAAGTCACATGATGGGATTTCATGAGGATGTGCAACGAGAATTACCAGAAAATGTTTTTTTAGCCTTTGATGAATTATCAATCAGCTTCTAAATATCATCAAATGTAATATCTGTAAATTTATCGACAGAAGAGTCATTTCCTCTCTCATCGCTATTTTCATCATAGCTAGATTGGTGTTTTTCTGAGATGACTTCTTCACCTTTTTCATTCAAAATAAAATCGGTAATTTTATCTAAATGTTCTCTAAAGCCTTCAAAATCTTCTTTATACAAGTAGATTTTATGCTTTTTGAAATAATACGACCCATCATCGTTTGTATTTTTCTTACTTTCAGTTATCGTTAAATAGTAATCACCTGCACGTGTTTCCCTTACATCAAAAAAATAAGTTCTTCTACCTGCGCGCAAAGCTTTAGAATAAATTTCTTCCGCTCCACTTTCATTTTTAATTCCTTCCATCACAAAATAAATTTAAAACTTAAAATTAATATAAAAATATGAAATTAATATAATTTAAACTTTAAAATATTAAAAACTTAAACTTCTATTAAAATTGAACAAATTCAGAAACGCGTGTTCCTATTTTTACAACTTGGTTATTTTCATCAAGCAAAAAGATTGTTGGCGTCGCATTTACGCCATAATCTCTTGCCACTGGGCTATCCCACTTAAGCAAATCACTATCGGTAATAAAGTCTGCTCCCTGAACTAAAGGTAAATAATCTTCTTTAGCTGAATCTAACGCAAAAGAGACAATTTCTCCTCCTTGTTTTTTAAAGTTTTCATAAAAATCTTTGATGAATGGAATTTCATTTCGGCAGTGTGGACACCACGAACCCCAGAAAATCACCATTTTCTTTTTGGCTTTGATTTCATATAAAGATTTTTTTCCTCTTTTCTTTTCCGAGAAGACTATATTTGGTGCTTTTTCACCTACTTTTATTGGTGCTTTTATTGCATTTGCCAAAGCTGAATTTAACTGGCAAGTCAAGCTTTCTGCTTTTTGATTTAAATCATCCGCTACCAAATCAAATCCATTGCCACGCAATAGCGGAATGGCTATTGCCAAAATACTCTGTCCCCGCGAAGTATCTGCCCCTATTGCATCGACAAGCGAATTTAAATTTGTTTTAATTTTTTCATCAGCATCAGCCTTACTCTGCGCTCCCGCCATCGATAATGAAATGTAGGAAACAACAAACTGAGGCAAAAAGCCAAAATTCTCTAACTCTTGTCCATCGTTTTGCAAATGCTGATTGATTTCTGATAGCCATTCGCTAGGCGATTTCTCAGCCAAGCCAACTGTGCTCAGGTAATTTTTGGTTTCAATAAAGTAATTTAAATCTTTTGGGAGATTGGCTGGGTATTCTAAATTCTGAATACGCTTTATTTCTTTTTCTAAAGCCTTAGAAAATTCTGTGTTTTCTAGATAATAATTTTTTAAAGGCTTTAAATTATTTCTGGCTAATTCTTTTTTGTCTTCTACATCCAAATATTTTTGATAGCTAAGATTGGCTGCATCTCGAAAGTTTAGCTGATTTTTTGCGTCTTTGTAATTGGTCTCAAAATAGATATTTGCATTATTAGCGACCAACTGATAATTTTTATCTAATAATTCTAAAACCACTAGCCCCGTATAGTTTTCTTTTATGTGATAGCTGAAATTTCCTTTTTTATCGGTATTTATACGGTCTAGATAGGTTAAAATCCCATCTTGATAAGTTTTAATTTTCATCGACTGATTCTCATAATTCTGTATCTGACCTTGGATGTTGAACTGAGCAGAAACAGAATAGACCAACAGTGAAGCTATGGCAATAAGTACATTTTTCATAAATTCAAAATAATAAAAATTCAAAATAACAAAAAAAGCACCAAGCCGTGGTGCTTTTTCTATAAAATATTTACTAAAAACTTCTTTAAGCTTTTTTAAATTTCTTAGAAGCTACAAAACCAACGACTAAAGTTAAGACAATAGCTGCAATGATTAAAGCTACTTCATATTGGTCTACAGGAACGAAATGCCCTCCCTTTCCTGGTGTAGGACCCCATTGAGCTAAACCTAAAAAAGGGGTTAATAGCAATACTAAGCTTATTTTTCTCATAATGATTTTTTTATATTTTTTATTTAATAATCTTTTTCGTCACTTCTTCACCGTTATCTGCTACTGCTTTTACCACATAAACGCCAGTTGAATTTCCTAACTTCAGGGTGTAATCGTTTTGTGTATTCACTTTTTTATCTGCGTATAATAATTGTCCGTTGATGCTGTATACATATACGTCTGCTGACTTCCAATCACTATCAAAACGAACTTTGTGTGTATCAAAATCTTTGAAAACAATCGTTTGTGGAGTTCTTACCTCTTCAATTTCTTTTGGAGCTAACTGAGAGGGTGTTTGCATCCAATACATCACAAATCGGTCGGTCTCTTTTCCATTTGCAGTGAATGAATATTCGAAGTCTGGTGTTACCTTCTTCACTACTCCCTCTTTTTTATCTTCAAAATAGAAGTTATATTTTGAATTCTCCAGTGTTTCGTTCAGGCGAGTTTTGAAGCTAAATTTTCCAGCCTCTGGTGCATTGAAAACGACCTGAATTGGTTTACCCACATAGTCAAAATTAACTCCGTTAATATAAACTCTGTTTTGAGCTAAGTTCTCTGCTACACTGCCATCTTCTTTTTCTTGTAAGGTATAAGCACCTAACAAGGCGTCATCAAAATTAATATTATTAAGTTCTATTCCTTTGCCTTTATTTTCCGCTTCATAAATATCTCCTGCCACTACATAGAAACGGCTATTGGTATCGTTTCCTTCGGCGTCGTAAATATCCATTCCCGCTTGATAGACAACAGGCGTATTATCACCTCTTTTCAAAACCATATTTGGAGCTGTAGCTGATGAGAACTCAAAAGTTTTCATGTCTTGTTTAAAGGTAAAGGTTTTAGGCTGCCCTTTTGCCAAATTAGCCTTTACAACAAAAGTGTGATAAGGTCGAACAGCTATAGCAGAAGCATCTCCTGTCCCATCGGCAGTATAACCTAAATTACCATTAGTTCCTCGTGCTTCTCCCTTACGGCTTTTAAAATCATATTCATTTTGTGTTGGTTGAGAAATAGCAATAATTCCTTCAACAAAAGAACTCTTCGCTAAACTAATATTAGACGTATATGGATTACCAAACCAAAAAATATTGTTCCCAAAATTCTTATCGTTAACAACATTATTGGACTCTCTGAAGTTAGTATTCCATCCTTCTGGCATTGCTAAAGTAAAATCAGAGATGTAAGTCCCATACAATTCGCCCCATTTATTTTTATCCATTTTATTAGGAACCTCATAACTGCTGACTTGAAAAGAAATATCTTTTGCCATTGGAGTCCCATAATAATTTGTAACTCCATCCCTTTTTGCATTTAATTCAGACTGAAATTGAGTATTCACAGCATAGTATTTACCTGCCTCTAAAACATATCCTTCTGCTAGATGATCAAAAGTAAAATCAGTATTATTCCAAAGAAAAACTGGATTTTTAAAACGATTCTTATCGTAACTACCATTATTTGAAGTAGAGCCAGGAAAAGTCGCATTTGCTAAATCAAATGCATCTCTTACTAAATCTTTTACAGTATATTCTGAAAACGGCAAAGAAATCGGGTGATAGGCAAAAGTTGTAGCTAATTGTAAATCTCCCTGTATTCCACCTCTCACTTTATCATTAGTTGAATTATCAATAATCAACTGCCCGTAGTGGCTTCCTTTCACATATTCGTTGACAAAGTTCTTACCGTTTCTCCCGTCAGAATCTGTATTATCATTTGTGAATTTGCCCGTTACACGGATATTCCCCTCATTAGAGACTTTATCGTTATTGGTATAATTCCCCACTTTCACATCACCGCCTACATAAAACAAGGTATTTTGTTTTACCTTTACTTTTGTATTTCCTTTCACAAAAGCTGTAGCCACCTGCGCTTGTGAGAATACAAAACCAGAAAAGGCTGCTATTAAAAATAGATTTTTTTTCATATGATTTTTTATTAATCGCTACAAATTTAATAATTATATTAGAAAAACAAGCTTTATAATGTTATTTTTTTCAGCTGTTTTTTTTGGCTTTATTAGCTAAGCCAATAGTTAAAAGGCATAGAATCATAAAAATAAAACAGCATAAATACCTTACAATTAGGCTTTTAATTTTTTATTGATTTTTATTACATTTAAGGTTTTCTAATTTAATCTTCAGGCAGTCTCTGATTTTTTTAAGCCTTAAAAAAATATCAATTTATTTTTTTAAATCTTGGAGCTTAAAGCTTCGCGTGTTAAGTGAAATTCATGCGGTAAAGTATCTACTTCAAACATGTAGTCGGTAAATACCTTTTCGCACAAGGCACGCAAACCTCTTGCACCTAAGTCTAATTCCATCGTTTTTTCTACCAAGAAATCTAATGCTTCTTCTTCCACATGTAATTCTATACCATCCATCTCAAATAATTTCTTATACTGCTTTATTAAGGCATTTTTAGGTTCTACCAAAATAGACTTCAATGCAGTGCGGTCTAGCGGCTCAAGGTGTGTCACTAGTGGCAAACGCCCCAAAAGCTCTGGAATCAAACCAAACGAGCGTAAATCTTGTGCATTGACGTATTTCAGCAAGCCTTCTTCTTCGTAGTGAATTGCGTTCTCATTTCTAAATCCAATTGCGTTGGTATTAAGTCGGTTAGCAATGTTTTTTTCTATTCCAGCAAAAGCACCTCCTGCTATAAATAAAATATTGGACGTATCTACCTGAATATACTTTTGGTCAGGGTGTTTCCGCCCGCCTTGCGGTGGCACGTTCACAACTGTTCCTTCCAATAATTTAAGCAAAGCCTGCTGTACTCCTTCGCCTGAGACGTCTCGGGTGATGCTTGGGTTGTCTCCTTTGCGTGCGATTTTATCAATCTCATCAATGAAAACGATGCCTTTTTCTGCTTTTTCTACATTATAATCTGCTGCTTGCAAGAGACGAGACAAAATGCTTTCTACATCTTCCCCCACGTAGCCAGCCTGAGTAAGCACCGTGGCATCTACAATGGTGAAGGGTACTTGCAGTTCGCGTGCAATGGTTTTTGCCATCAAGGTTTTTCCTGTCCCCGTCTCGCCCACCAGCAGTACATTTGATTTTTCTATTTCTACATCATCAGCTATTTCTTGGTTGAGCCGTTTGTAATGGTTGTAAACTGCTACCGAGAGTACTTTTTTGGCTTCAAATTGACCAATTACATAATCGTCTAAAGTGGCTTTGATGGCGGCTGGATTTTTTAATTTGAAATCAATAAGTTCATCTATATTCTTGAAGATTCCTTCATTGCTCAATATATCATGTGCTTGCTCTATGCAAATATTGCAAATATGCCCGTGCAAGCCAGCTATCAGCAATCCTACTTCTTTCTCATTTCGTCCACAAAATGAACAGTTTTTATCTTGTTTTGCCATATTTTTTATTCAATTCATCCTCCAAAGGCTTGCAAAATTACAATATTTCATATGAAATTAATAAAAAGATTGCCTAGCTCTACGCTCAATCTTCTGCGGAAAAATATAATCTCAAGTTATCTGCAAAACCAATTTACAATAATCAATCACATTTTTTTTAAGCCTTAAAAAATTTCATCTAAAAAATAACCGCCTCAATTTTTTATTTTTGAGACGGCTATATTTCTCTTAATATTATATCAATTATTTTCGGTCTCTAGGGCTTAGCAAAACTTCATCTATCATTCCTTTTTCTTTAGCCTCGGAAGAAGTCATCCAGTAATCGCGGTCTGAGCTTTTCTCTACCCACTCATAGCTTTGCCCAGAATGTTCTGCTATAATGCTATAAAGTTCTTCTTTTAGTTTTAGCATTTCTCGCAAATTAATTTCCATATCAGAAGCAACGCCTTGCGCTCCACCCGAAGGCTGGTGAATCATCACACGAGAATGCTTCAGTGCTGAGCGTTTTCCTTCTTTTCCTGCCACTAGCAGAACAGCTCCCATTGATGCCGCCATACCTGTGCAAATAGTAGCTACATCTGGTTTTACAATCTGCATCGTATCATAAATCCCCAAGCCTGCATACACTGAACCTCCTGGGCTATTGATATAGATTTGAATGTCTTTACTTGCATCTACCGACTCTAAAAACAGAAGTTGTGCCGTAATGATATTAGCCACTTGGTCATCGATTCCTGTCCCCAAAAAGATGATTCTATCCATCATCAGACGGGAAAAAACGTCCATCTGAGCAACATTCATTTTTCGCTCTTCGATGATATAAGGCGTTACATTTTGCACATAACTTTGCAAAGCATCTGCGCCAACTTTATGGTCTAAAGCAGCGTATCGCTGAAATTCTTTATTCAGATTCGTCATCATTTAAATTTTCTTGTGTTTGGTTTTTCGCATTTTGCGCTTTCACCTCTTCCAAAAAATCATCAAAAGAAAGTTTTTTTTCTTTTAGCTGAGCCTTTTCTTTGAAGATCCCCATCATTTTCTCTGCAAAAATTTGGTCAGCTAAGCGTTGATATTCTTCTTTGTTTTGCAATGCTGATTGCGCAAACTGCTTCAACTGTTCATCTTCAAATTTCATACCAGCGCCATAGGCTTTCATCTGTTGTTTAATAGTTTCTAGTGCTTTATCTGAGACTTCTTCAGGCGTTACCGAAAGCTCAAATTCTTTAGCAATTTCACCTTCTATCAACTGAAAACGAATGCCTTTCTCTGACTTATTGTACATTTCTTCTGCCTCTTTGTCAGTCATAGGTTCTTTTCGGCTAAATTTCAACCATTTGATTAAAAATTCTTTAGGTAAATCAAAACTGGTTTTTTCGACTAATTCCATCAATCCAGTAGTGAGCATCACTCGGTCAGCTTCGCTCTCGTACATTTTTTCTGCCTCTTCTTTGATTTTAGCTCTGAACTCTTCTTCCGTTTTTACTTCATCCTCACCGTAAACTTTATCAAATAATTCTTGATTGATTTCAGCTGCTTCATGTATTGTAATTTGGTCTATTTTGAAAGATAATTTAGGGTTAAATTCTTTTAACTCCTCATCTTCCAAACCAAATACTTCTTGTAAACGGTTTTCGTTATCAAAAAGTTCTTTTGCTTCTACTTCTACACGCTCATCGAGTTTTTTTCCTAAAAATAAATCTGCATTTTTCACATCAGCCAATGCAATGGTTGCATGAAAATGCTCTCCTTCTTTCCCTTCTTCATTCAATTCGTAGAACACACCTTTCAGATAGGCTCCATTTTTTACTTCATCAGCTTCTTGCATTTTACCAAATTGCTTTCTAAAGTTCTCGGTGTATTTATCTACTTCTTCTTCAGTTACTTCAATTTTGTGGTAAGGGAGCTCTAAATCTTTGATATTTAAATCAAACTTTGGAGCTAAGCCTATTTCAAAATTAAATTCCAATGAGTCTTTTTCCCAATCAAAATCTTTGTCTTCTACAGGAATCGGCTGACCTAAAATCTCTATTTTTTCGTCTAATAGATATTTATCAATTTCTGTTTGTAATAATTTATTTACCTCCTCGTAAATTAAAGGTTTCTCATATTGTTTTCTGATGAACGTCATTGGCACCATTCCTTTTCTAAAACCTGAAATACTGGCGTTTTTTCTATATTCTTTTAACGTCTTTTCTACTTTGTCTGTAAAATCCGCTTTTTCAATCACAACTTTTAATGTTGCATTTAAATCATCTACCTTATTCTGTTTGATTTCCATCTATAAAATTTTGGAGTGCAAATTTAGAAAATTTTATCCTATCTTCTTAGCATTATTTATATTAAAAATTTTGATGTTGTAAATGGGAATGATGTTTTTTTTAATAATGGAGAGATGGTTCGGGAATTGGGGGGGGGGTACAAATATTTCAATTTTTTTGAGGTTTATCGGTAAGCTTAAATTTCAAATATTTTTTTAAGCCTTAAAAAAATTATAAAAAAAAGCGCTGTGTTTAGCAACGCTTTTCTCTCTTTCTTTTATCATCTAAACTATGAGTCTGCATATTTTTCATCCATCACAAAATCTTCCATAAATTTAGTGGTATAATTTCCAGCGATGAAGTCAGGATTATCCATCAACTGACGATGAAATGGCACTGTGGTTTTGAGTCCATCGATATAGAATTCATCCAAAGCTCTGCTCATTTTGGCTATAGCTTCTTTTCTAGTCTGTGCTGTCGTAATCAATTTTGCCACCATAGAATCATAAGTAGGGGGGATTACATAACCTGCATAAATGTGTGTATCTACTCGTACGCCGTGCCCTCCAGGTATATTCAGATGTTCAATTTTACCAGGCGAAGGTCTGAAGTTATTGTAGGGGTCTTCTGCATTGATTCGGCATTCTATACTATGTAAATTAGGGAAATAATTTTTACCAGAAATAGTAGCTCCTGCGGCTAGCATGATTTGTTCTTTTACCAAGTCATAATCTATTACTTGCTCTGTAATCGGATGCTCTACCTGAATACGCGTATTCATTTCCATAAAGTAAAAATTACGGTCTTTGTCCACCAAAAACTCAACAGTACCTACTCCCTCATACCCAATGTATTCCGCTGCTTTTACTGCTGCTAAGCCCATTTCTTTTCTCAGTTCCTCCGTCATAAAAGGAGATGGCGTTTCTTCCACCAATTTCTGATGACGTCGCTGAATAGAACAATCTCTCTCCGATAAATGGCAAGCTCTCCCCGTTTGGTCACCCGCAATTTGAATTTCTATATGGCGTGGCTCTAAGATTAATTTCTCCATATACATCCCGCCATTGCCAAAGGCAGCTTCAGCTTCCATAACAGCAGATTCGTAAGCTTTCACCAAATCTTCTGGCCTCATCACAGCGCGCATTCCCTTTCCACCTCCACCTGCTGTAGCTTTTAGCATTACCGGATAACCTATTTTATCTGCTATTTTTTTAGCCTCTTCTACGGACTCTATAATACCTTCCGAACCTGGGACTACAGGAACGCCAGCCTCTATCATTGTCGCTTTTGCAGTTGCTTTATCTCCCATTCGAATGATTTGCTCAGATGTCGCTCCTATAAATTTCAAGCCATGTTTCTGGCACGTGTGGGCAAAATGAGCATTTTCTGATAGAAAGCCATAACCTGGGTGGATGGCATCGGCATTCGTGATTTCTGCCGCTGCGATGATATTGGGAACGTTGAGATAAGACAACTTTGAGTTCGCTGGCCCAATACAAACAGCCTCATCTGCAAATCTCACGGCCAAACTATCTTCATCTGCCTTGGAGTATACAACAACTGTCTTGATGCCCATCTCTCGGCAGGTGCGGATAATACGAATAGCTATCTCGCCTCTATTGGCTATTAAAATTTTATTGAACATAATCAGAGCTGTTTAAGCGTTTGGGTCGATTAAAAACAAAGGTTGATCGTACTCTACTGGTGTAGAGTCGTCTACCAAAATTTTCATGATTTTACCAGAAACTTCTGCTTCGATTTCATTGAAAAGCTTCATTGCTTCGATAATGCAAACCGTATCACCTGCTTTTATTGTATCACCGACTTTTACAAAAACGTCTTTATCCGGGCTAGGTTTTCGATAAAAAGTCCCAATCATAGGTGAAGTAATTTTCAAGAAATTATCTTCCTCATTTGCAGATTTCCCTAGCGCTGGCGCAGCTTTAGTCTCCTGCGGAGTTGAAGTAATTTGCGGCAGAGTGTTCTGCGTCTCCGGAAATGGAGCATAATTTATCATCTCTGGAATCTGAAAGCCAGGTTGATTTTCAATTCTGATATCTATTTGATCTGTTTTAATTCTAACTTGGGTTACGCCTGTTTCAGCAATCAAGTTAATTAAATCACGAATTTCTTTATGTTCCATTTTTATATTTTTTTTAAGGCTTAAAAAAAATCAATCACCTTTCTTGATTTTTTTTAACGAAAACTCTATTTTAAATCGTTTTATTTTTTTCTTCTTTTAATTTCTAAAAAACTTTAGCCAATTTTTCACCTTTTATTTTTGTTCGTTTTACACGAATTTTCAAATTTAAACTAAATATTCAAAACCAAAAATTTGCTAAAAATCTTGCGTGCAAAATTTAATTCAGGCGCTAAGAGAAATTAAAAATAAAAAAAAGTTATAATCTAAGAAAGATTACAACTTTTTTTATTTAAACTAATCAGTATTAATTTTCGAAGTTTTCTTCTTCGGTATCTTCTTTTTCTAAAACAACTTGACCTTTGTAGTAAAGTTTTCCTTCGCTCCAGTGTGCACGGTGCTTCAAGTGCATTTCACCCGTAGTCGGATCTGTTGTCAATTGAGGAACTGCAGCTTTGTAGTGCGTTCTTCTCTTATCTCTTCTCGTTGTGGACTGACGTCTCTTAGGATGTGCCATATCGCCGTATTTTTTCTAATTTTTATTCAATATTTTTTTTAATTCATCCCATCGGGGATCGCTATCATTATTATCTGAATTTTCTTCTTTATCAAATGGAGAAAATTGGTCAAGCAAATCTAACTCCTCTTCACTCAAATTTGGTTTCACCCTTTTATTAGGAATACTCAATAAAATAGACTCATAAATTAATTGCGCTATATTGATGCTATGCTCTCCGTAAGGCAAAATCATTACTTCATCATCACTATCGTCAAATTCATTTCCAAATTTCACAATTACATCCATATCTCCCTCCACATCCTCTGTGTATTCATCATTGGTAACATCACACTCCAATAAAACTGTGCCTTGATGCCAAAAATGAAGTTCCATGAATGTTGATTTTTTAACCAAGGTCAATTTCACTTGAATTGAAGGCTGATTAAAATCTTGATTAAATTCAAATAAATCAAAGAACGATTGATCGATTTGGAACTTGAAATCATGTTCGCCTTCGTTCAAACCAGAAAACTGAACATTATATGCTTTAAATTTATCCATACTCAATCGGAAACGCAAAAGTAAGTATTATTTATTTTCTAAAAAAAAAAATCTACGACAATTTACTCAGAAATTGATTTTCTGTGGTTTAATATTTGAACGGCTGTTTCTATCGCTGCTTCCATCGATTTTGCATCTGCTTTGTTTTCTCCTGCAATATCATAGGCTACGCCATGGTCTGGAGAAGTTCTTACATAATCTAATCCCGCTGTGAAATTAACGCCTTCTAGCCCTGCTAAGCTTTTAAAAGAAGCTAAACCTTGGTCATGGTACATGGCTAATATGGCATCAAATTTTGACAAGTTTGATGCTGTGAAAAAGCTATCTGCTGGGAAAGGGCCGAAGACGATACGATTTTTTTCTAATTTTTCTTTGATTGCAGGAATAATGATTTTATTCTCTTCTTCTCCCAAAATTCCATTGTCTCCAGCATGTGGATTTAGTGCTAAAACGGCAATTTTAGGCTGTACAATTCCAAAATCTTTTTTAAGGCTTGCAAAAATAAGCTCTATTTTTTGCTCTATTCTCTGCTGGGTGATGTTTTTTGCAATTTCTTTGACGGGTAAATGATTGGTTACCAAACCAACTTTAATCTGTGGATGCACCATGAACATCAGTGATTTACCTACCCAAATGTTTTCTAAAAATTCGGTGTGCCCAGGAAATCGAAATTCTTCTGACTGAATATTATTTTTATTAATGGGCGCAGTTACCAAGGCATCACATTTACCTAGTCTTACGCTTTCAGCTGCATGTTTTAGAGATAAAAAAGCTAATTCCCCTGCTTCTGGTCGATTTTCGCCAAACTTGACGTAAATATTTTTATAATTCCTGTCAAGAACATTGATGAAATTTGGTTCTGCTTGCTCTTCTGATTGAATAAAATGAAGTTTTAGCCTCAACTCAAATAATTCAAAAACGTGCTTAATTGTATTTGATGGACCAAAAATAACTGGAATAAAATTTTTATTTCCCTTTAATTTTTCTAAGGCTTTAAAAATAATTTCTAGCCCGATGCCGTTGATATCTCCAATGCTAATTGCAATTCTGTATAAATCTTTATTTTTCATCATAAAAAAAAGAAAGGTACACAAAATATATACCTTCCTTTCTGTTTTAATAATATTTTATTAATTAAAAAGGATATTCGTAAACTTCACTTTCATGAAACAACGGGTTTCCTTTTGGTTCTAAATTCATTTTTGAAAGTTGTCTTAAAACGACAAACATGAATGCTCCCCCAACTAATAATAATGCACCAAACTCTACTAAGCCAAACGACCACTGTGCTCCTACTGTGCCTGGCATCATTTGGTTGAAAACATCAATCCAGTGACCTATGATGACAATAACCGCAATAGCAAAAACAAAGTTATAATTTCTCTTGATTGAACTACTAATCAGTGCGACGAAAGGTAATACGACATTAGGTATCAACATGGTATAATAGGTCCAATTATATTGCGCTTCTCTTTGTTGGAAGTAAACAGATTCTTCTGGAATATTGGCGTACCAAATTAATTCAAATTGACATAACCACAAGTAACCCCACAGTAAACTAAAGCCAAATAGATATTTCGTCAAATCATGCAAGTGATTGTCATTGAATTTTGGCAAATAACCTTTTTTCTTTAAATAAACTGCTAAAATAATCATTATAGCTACGGCTGTCACTAAATAACTAGTCATAACGTACCAACCGAATAAGGTGCTGTACCAGTGAGGGTCGATAGACATAATCCAATCCCAACCTGATGACATTGAGGTTAAAGCAAAGAATATAATCGTAAAAACGCCCCACTTATATAACGTCCAGTAATCTTTTACTTGGCCAGTTTCATCCAATCTTTTTGATTTTTTTCTCAGCATCCAAGCAAAGAAAGTCCAACCAGCTAAGTAAATAACGCTTCGAGTTAACCAAAAAGGAACGTTTAACCACCCTGATTTGGTTCTCATAAAATGATCAAACTTATCACTATTGAAATCAATCAATTCAGTATCCATCCAGTGATACATATGGTTAAAATGTAAAGCTGAAGCAATTAAAACAATTAATATAAATACTGAGCCTATTGGTAGAAAAGCGGTCATTCCTTCCATAATTCTAGTCACTACTACCGACCAGCCTGATTGCGAAACATGCTGAATGGCTAAGAAAAACATGGACACCGCAGCGACACCTGTGAATAAAAAGGCTGCCATAAAGAATGCTGTCCATGGTCTGTTATGATATTGATGTAACAAGTGTTCTGTATGTTCAGCATCATGGTGTGTGTTGTGAACTATACTTTCATGCTGTACTTGGTTTTCTTGATGCGTCATTTCTGTGTGAGAAGCTTGCTTTAAAACATAATCTTCGCCACGACTTGCATTAATTCCAAATCCGATGGCAAACATAATCAGACCAACGACCATAGCCACAATAGAAGCCATTTTTAGTTTTGGTGAAAATTTATACATAATCTAAGATTTGACTTTTATTTGTTTTTTAATTCCATTACATATTCTGCTACTCTCCATCTGTCCCCATCTGTAAAGTGAGAAGCATAAGAACCCATGGCATTTCTACCATGCATGATGACATGGTAAACTGATCCTACCGTAATTTGACGGTCTTTATAATTTGGCACACCTAGATAAGCGCCAGACTGCACAATAGGACCTTGCCCATCTCCTACAACACCGTGGCATGCAGCACAGGCTTGATTGTATAACTTCTCTCCTCTTGCTATGTTTGATTTAGCATTTGAAGGATTTAATGGAGACTCTAAATTCATTGAAGCTAAATAGCCTTCATTTGAATTTGGTAATTCGTATGGAAGTGTTTCTATTTCATTTTTAGGAACTGTACCTTCTACAGGAATCAAAGAAGACATTCCATGATTGTTCAATGCATAGACTTCACTTTCCTTTTTATCATTAGGATAACCTGCTGTTGACTTTGCGTAAGGTTCGTAAGCATCAGAATAATACATATCTGGCATAAAAACAGGACTCGGACTTCTCTCAGGACCTGAGCAACTCGCTAGAAATGAGGTAAATATAAAAATAATTGATAAATTTTTCATCCTAAATCTTAAGCTTTTATAAATCTTCTTACAGAAACTTCTTCTGCTCCTGTTTCTACAAACAAATCTTTAACTTTATCTACTTGATTCGATTCAATTTCTATTAAGAATTTATCATCAGTAGTTCGCGGATCTGGGTTTTTAGCTTTTGCTCCTGGGTACAATCCACATCTTATCAAATAAGTAATTGACATAAAGTGAGCTGCACAAAACACAGTAAATTCAAACATAGGTACAGCAAAAGCTGTTGCATTTTCACCCCAAGTAAAACTTGGTTTGCCCCCGATATCTTGTGGCCAATCATAAATCATCATATACCATGTAATGATAATCATCAAAATAAGACCATAAGCTCCATATACAAAGGCTAAATCTGAAATTCTTGTTTTTCTAAGACCTAAAGCTTTGTCTAGCCCATGTACAGGAAATGGTGTATAAACTTCATTTATTTTTACTCCTTCATTCATGAATGATTTAACTGCGTTCAGCAACACATCATCATCACCATAGAGTCCATATATTTTATTTGTATTCATGTTCATTATGCTTATGTTCAACATGATGTTTTTTATAGCTTTCTCCAGACGATTTCAAAGCTGTCTTTAACTCCGCTTGAGCAATAACAGGGAATGTCCTTGCATATAATAAAAACAATACGAAAAAGAATCCAATGGTTCCTAAGAATATACCTACATCTACAAAACTTGGCACAAACATCGTCCACGTAGATGGTAAATAATCACGGCTCAAGTTAATAACGATAATATCAAATCGTTCAAACCACATTCCAATATTAATTACTATTGAAACAATAAATGTCCATAAGAAATTTCTTCTCAACGGTCTATACCATAAAGACATTGGTATTAATACATTACACAAAATCAATAGCCAAAACGCCCACCAATATGGTCCCGTTGCTGCCCCTACGGTGAAATAGGTGAAATCTTCATATCTGCTACCACTATACCAAGCTACAAAAAACTCTGTTAAGTAAGCGACAGTTACCATACCTCCCGTTACTAGTATAACGATGTTCATATACTCGATGTGTTTTCTCGTAATGTAGTCTTCTAACCCGACTACTTTTCTTGCCACACCCAATAAAGTTTGAACCATAGCGAATCCTGAGAAAATTGCTCCAGCAACGAAATAAGGTGGGTAAATCGTAGAGTGCCATCCTTTAATCACTGATGTTGCAAAGTCAAAAGATACTGTCGTATGAACAGAGAATACCAATGGTGTTGCTAAGCCTGCTAATACCAAAGATAATTCTTCAAATCGCTGCCAATGCTTAGCATTTCCCCCCCAGCCAAAACTTAAGATTGAATACATTTTTTTGGCAACAGGTTTGGTAGCTCGATCTCTTAGCATTGCAAAGTCTGGAATCAATCCCATGTACCAAAATACAACAGATACAGAAAGATACGTCGAAATTGCTAGTACATCCCAAAATAAAGGTGAATTAAAGTTAACCCACAGAGAACCAAAATTATTTGGAATAGGAAACACCCAATAACCAACCCAAGGTCTTCCCATATGAATTACAGGGAAAAGTCCTGCCTGTACTACGGCGAAAATAGTCATTGCCTCTGCAGAACGATTAATTGATAATCTCCATTTTTGTCTGAACAATAGTAAAACTGCAGAAATCAGTGTCCCTGCATGCCCTATACCTACCCACCATACAAAGTTGGTTATATCCCAAGCCCAGTTAATGGTTCTATTGAGCCCCCAGACGCCTATTCCTGTACCTATAGTGTATGCTATACATCCAAAACCATATAGAAAAGCAACCATTGCTAAACTAAAGGCTATCCACCATAATTTCCCTGCTTTACTTTCTACCGGCCTTGCAATATCTTCCGTGATATCGTGATAGGTCTTATGACCTGTAATAAGCGGTTCCCTAATCGGTGATTCGTAATGACCTGACATAATTTTTTTTTAAACCGTTTATTTTTTAATTAAACATTTTTACGATTACGAACTTTCACATGGTAAAATACATTTGGTTTTGTACCCACCTCTTCTAAAACTTCGTATTTTCTCTTATCTTTCTTCAATCTTGTAACCGCTGCTTCTGCATCGTTTATATCACCAAACACAATAGCGTTGGTAGGGCAAGCGTTGCTACAAGCTGTTTGGAACTCTTCATCCTTCACCCGTCTACCATTTTTCTTAGCTTCTAAAATGCTAGCTTGTGTCATTTGAATACACATAGAGCATTTTTCCATCACTCCTCTTTGCCGTACAACGACATCAGGGTTTAGAACCATTCGACCCAAATCATTGTTCATATGGAAATCAAATTTATCATTTCCTGAATAGTTGAACCAGTTGAAACGGCGAACTTTATATGGGCAGTTATTGGCACAATATCTAGTTCCTACACATCTGTTATAGGCCATTTGATTTTGACCTTGACGACCATGTGAAGTGGCTGCTACAGGACAAACTGTTTCACAAGGCGCATGATTACAATGTTGGCACATCATTGGCTGGAAAATCACATCTGGATTTTCCGTTGCTGGCTTCACTAAAACTTTATATTGTGAAGGTTCATTGTAATTCGTATCTTCTAGAGCTTCTTTTTGCGTATATGGATATCTTTCTGGTTGAACTTCTTGCATGTGATCTGAGTAGTATCGATCTATTCTCAACCAATGCATATCACGAGACATTCTAATTTCTTCTTTACCTACTACTGGCACATTATTTTCTGCATGACAAGCAATGATACAAGCTGCACAACCAGTACATGAATTTAAATCTATCGATAGATTAAAGTGTGGCCCCTCAGAACGATCAAAGTCACGCCATAAAGTCACTTTATTTACTGGTGTATTTTTTCCAGCAAAGGTGTCCATCGTTGGCTGCTCATTCCATTCTTTAGGATCTTCATTCAAAAATTGCTCTAATGTAGCCTCACGTGCAATTTCGTAACGCCCCATCAGTGTATTCATCATCTGAATATTTGCAAATTCATGTTTTCCTTCTGCTAAATCAAAAGACTCTACTGAAGCCGTAAGTTCGCCATCTTTGTACAGCGGGTATGCATTTACACCAATCTTATCTAAACCATTTGCTTCAGCTATTTTACCTGAAACACCATAACCTAACGCTATACCTAAAGAACCTCTTGCTTGACCTGGCTGCACAAAAACAGGTGCTTTGATGCTCTGCCCATTTACCTTAAGGTTGTAGTAAACGCCATTGAGCTGCATTCTTCCATTTCGGTCATTCCCATAATTCCACATATCAATACCTAATTCTTCAGCATCTAATGGGTTGATGGTAATATAATTATCCCAAGAAGTTCGAGTAATTGGATCTGGTAATTCTTGCAACCAAGGATTGCTTGCTTGTCTACCATCTCCCATTCCTACTTTAGTATAAAGTTGTAGCTCCCATTGACTTTCTTGAGCTTGACTTAACTTATTAACGGCTTCATCTGCATCTCCTCCTACATATGCTAAAGTTTCTACATCTTCATTTGTAGAAATATCAACAAATCCGTTGTATAAAGCGCGATTAAATTCTAAACCATTAAGATAAGCAGCACTTGACTTCTTCAAGAAATTATAATAAAGATCTAAATTTCCATCTTTTTTAATTTTTTCTAAAGTTACAAGATTATTGTCATTTGCTAACGAATCATTTGGCTGCGCAACATTATTTTCAGCAATAGCTGCATTATTTAAAATATCTGAATCACCAATCCACTGAATTAATGAATTTTGAAATTGTCTCGTATTAAATAATGCTTTTATTGTTGGTTGTTGTAAAGTATAAAAACCTGAAATCGGTAAAAAATCACCCCAACTTTCTAACCAGTGATTGGTTGGTGCGATAACGTTTACACTTTTTACTGTTTCATTATTGTGCGTTGCTAAAGCTACAGAAACTGGGATACTCTTGAGAGATTCTTTCAAAATCGGCCCATAATAAGAATGTGCAACAGGATCACAATCAAAAAACATTACTAAACCTGTATTTCCTGATTTAGTAGAATTTATAAAGGCTTTAAAAATAGTCTGATTACTTTCTTTTAACAGAATAGATTGTCCTTTGAAAGCATTTGAATTCAGCTTTTGATTAATTAAATTAGCTAACACGTGCGCTTCTTTGTTTCCATCAGCTAAAACAAGAGCTTTTGACCCTTTTGCTTTCAATTCAGCAGCAATCACTTTTCCTTCTGCTGTTGCAGCAGTTCCGCCATTTAAAGATTTATAAACATCTGCTAAAACCTTATAAACTTGAGATGGCTTTAGAGGAAATCTACTGTCTGCATTGGCTCCCGTCTGACTCAAATTACTTTCTACCTGAATATGTCGCAGCATATTATCGCCAGGTTGATTAGCTTTTGAATACGAAGATTCTAAAGAAACACCATTGTGTAAGTTTAAGAAATCTGAATTAAAACCAACTACCAACTCTGTATCAGTCAAATCACACAAAGGAAGTTCTCTTTTACCAAAAATTTCCTCAGCCGCATCCAAAGCAGGTGAATAGTCAACTGCATCAAACACGACATGCTCCACATTATATTTAGATGCAAATTTATTGATTAAATATTTTGTAGAAGGAGAAGGAAACGACGGTGTAACTAAATAAGCTTTTTTACCATTTAATCCTGTAAGCTGTTTACGAATTAAAGCATCTACTGAGCTCCAATCACTTTTTTCGCCATTTACCATTGGGTCTTTCAAGCGATTTGAGTCATAAAGCGACAAGACCGAAGCTTGCACGCGAGCATTGGCATTGCCTAAAAACCCAGCTTCTCGATTAGGATCTATTCTAATCGGTCTACCCTCACGCGTTCTTACCAACACATTTGCAAAATCAAATCCATCAAACATGGTTGAAGCATAATAAGTTGGTAATCCTGGGATTACATCATTAGGCTTCACTACGTAAGGCACTGATTTGACTACAGGTGCCTCGCAAGCTGCCAGTGTTGCTGCCGCTGTACTGAATCCTAAATATTTTAAGAAATCCCTTCTTGTTGTTTTAGAAGTCTCTAAACTTTTTTTATCTCCCAAAAAGTCTTCTACTGGAATTTCTTCTTGAAACTCATTTGCAGAAAGCTGTTCAGTCAAGCTATCGTTTAGTAACTCCTCTATACTACCTCTATATTTTTTTTTCGAAGCCATTAACTTCCTTAATTTTTATAATTAATAATGACATTTTCCACATTCCAAGCCACCAATTGCATCAACGGTTATAGTTGCTTGTTTTCCATATTCTTTTTTAAGTTTCTCATGAAGCTGTGCATAATACTCTTTATTATACTCGTTATTCATATCAACTTCTGTTGCTCTGTGGCATTCAATACACCACCCCATTGTAAAGTCTTTTTCCATTCGAACTTCATCCATTTGGTCAACTCTACCATGGCAAGCAAAACACACCTGTTCTACATTTTTCGCATCCTTTATCGCTTGCTCTCCAGCCACTACGTGCTGAGCGTGATTAAAGTAAACAAAGTCTGGCATGTTGTGAATTCGCGTCCACTCTATTGGCTTAGAATCCTCATTATAAGTTAAATCTTGCGGATTAAACCCTGCCGATACATAAATTTTTTGAATTTCTTTGGTGTAAAAATCTTTACTCTTACCCTCTTCTATATATTCGCCTTTATATTCTTGAATCTGATAATGGCAATTCATACAAACATTGGTGGTCGGAATTCCTGAAACCTTACCATATTTTGCACTGGTATGGCACATTTGACAATCAATACCTTGTTCTCCAGCATGAATCTTATGAGAAAAATAAATCGGCTGCTCTGGCTGATAACCCTTATCTACTCCTACCGCTAACATAATATTCCAAAGCGCATATAATACGAATAAAGACAAAACACCCATCAGTGAGTAAGCAAATTTACTATACTTCTCAAAAGATTTTTTTAATGAAAACAACTCCGCTTCCGCCTCTCCTAAAATAGCTTCTTCAGCCGTTAATTTATACAAATAATTAACTCTGAATAAAATCCAAATCAATAATACTGAGATTACAGCAAAACCTATAAGAATCACTCCCGTTGAGGCCCCATCTGAATCTTCTTTCTTATCAACTGCTGCTGCTACAGCGGCATCTTCCACTTTTTCCTCCTCTTCTGCCGATGGTTTACTAGTATAGGCTAGGATATCATCAATATCTTGTTCACTTAATTGCGGGAAAGGCATCATAGCGATCTGATTATACTCTTCGTAAACCTCAATCGCATACTCATCACCCGATTCTCGTAGCGCTGCATTATCCTTTATCCACGAATGCAACCAATCTCTACCTAAGCCTTGCTCTTGTTGCAGTCTCTCTAAAATACCACCCAATGCTGGACCGACCATGCGTTTATCTAAAGCATGGCAAGCTGCACAGTTAGCATTATACAAACTTTCTCCCTTTGCTGGGTCTCCATTTACTTCAGCTTCTTGTGCAAAGCTAACACTAAACAGCACGATTAGCAGAGCCGAAGCCATTTGTTTTAATTTAAAATTCCCCCATATAATCATATCATCGTATATATTGAGATGTTGAGATACTTCCTGTAATAATTGCCACAAAAATAAAAGCTTTCGTTAATTTTTTACTAAGATTTATCAATTTACAAGCGGTTAAGCGCTAATTTAAAAAAAATCTAAATAGTAGTGCATTGAAAAGTAAAGTTTTATGTTTTTTTAGTGCTTTAAAATTTTTAAATATAAAGTTCAAACAAATTCCCATTAATTTCACATTAGTTATATTTGCAGAAATTAATCGTGATGAAGCACCTTATAAGCTGTGTCTTATTTTTATTTAGTTTTTCGGTTTGGGCACAAAATTATGCTATAGATAGCCTAAGCGGAGGAGAGTATCGGATTGAAAGCATTGCGGCTTTAGATTCCATTATTTCCTCTAGTGTAATGGCAACATGTAGCAGACCTCAATCAAACATTAATAGCGAGACAAATTCTGATATCGATATTTGTGCTAGAACGCCAAAGGTTTTAGGGTATAAAATCCAAATTCTTTACACCAAAGATCGCGGTGTTGCTGAAAGAACTTTGGCCAACTTCTCTAGAAGTTACCCAAACTTAATGGGTGAAATGCAGTATTCTAGACCTGATTATCGGGTACTAATAGGTGATTTTTTTACCAAGCAATCTGCTGCTGCAGATTTGTCTCGTGTCAAGAAAGCTTACCCAGGTGCGATGCTAGTCCAATGGAGGGTGTTTTGCCGAAGAGCTAAATGACGCTAAACAAGCTATACTACTCTACCCAATTTTATATTAATTTGCCTTAGGATTTGATTGTAAAAAATTATTTTTTCTAAGACTTTTTGTTGTTCTAGAGGTGTTAATTCTTCATTTTTAAGATCCTCTTGACTATGATTTATCCGCTCTTGGAGCACAAGTTTCTTATAATTCAGAATTAAATTTTCAACATGGCTTTTGAGGTTATCTTTTTTTCCAGGAATTACCATACCCATTTTTTTCCAGTTTGAAAGTTGGTAGGGCTCTAAAATCATTTGAGAAACAATCGATTGCATCTCGCTTTCTTCATCAAATAACAAACTTTGCACTAAGTTATCTCCTTTACTCAAAAACGCTATAATATTCTCTAAAATTCCCTTATAATGTTGGTGTTCAAACGAAATATCATCTTCTCGTAGTTGTTCAATGATTTCATTTTGCACCTTAGATTCTAAAATTTTAACTTCTCCTTCCTCTTCGATTTCAAACGTGATTGTTTCTTGCCCAAAACTTAGTATGGTTTTGATGATTTCCTCTTCTACGATGAAATAAGGGTTTATAGCGTGTTGTTTACTTTTCAGTTCATTTTCTTCAAGCTTATTTTTATTCGCCGATTGAAATGTTTTGCGATGAGTTTCTATTCTTGCTTTAGCTAAAGATCGAAACAAAATATCTTCGCTCAACCCAGTTATACTGGCCATTTCTCTTATTAGTAGCTCTTGTTTTAGTTCACTAGCAATTAAACTGATACTACTGACTGATTTATCAATCATCGCTGATTGTTCACCAACACTCAGATTTTTATTTTGATATGGCTTTAGCTGATAATCTAAAAAACTAAGACTATTTTCTTCGATATAATTAGTAATCTCTTCACCTTCATATTCTTTAGCAAAACTATCAGGGTCATGCTCTGCAGGGAGATTGACAATCCGAACGTCCAAATCCTGTTCTAAAATCAAATCAACCGAGCGTTGCGTTGCCTTCACTCCTGCATTATCTCCGTCATATATTAAAATAATGTTTTTGGTCAAACGCTTAATCAGGCGAATTTGCTCTGGTGTAAGTGCTGTACCAGAACTAGCCACTACATTTTTAACCCCTTTTTGATGAAGCGAAATCACATCGGTGTAGCCTTCCACCAAAATACATTGATTTTTTCTAATGATTTCTTGTTTCGCTTGGTAAATTCCATAAAGAATTTCACTTTTATGATAAATTTCAGTTTCAGGAGAATTAAGGTATTTTGCTACTTTTTTATTTGACTTTAAGACCCTTCCCGCAAAACCTAAAATTCTTCCTGAGAAAGAATGGATCGGGAAAATCACACGATCTCTGAATCGGTCTATCGGGCGATTTTCATTCCCTACGACTAAGCCTGCTGCTTCCAATTGAACAAAATTATAGCCTTGCGCTAATAGATGCTGGGCAAGCGCATCCCACTGCTCTGGCGAGTACCCCAAACCAAATTCATCAATAGATTCTTTACTTATCTCCCGTTCACGGAAATAGGCTCCTCCAATATTTTTACCTTCTTGGGTTTCTAGCAGTTGTTGTCTGAAAAAATCTTGTGCTTTTTTAGAAATTAAGAAAAGTGTTTCTTTTTCTTTCGTTTTTTTTAGCTGCTCAGGATCCGCACTTCCATCTTCTTCTATTTCAATCTGATACCTACGCGCGAGCCAAGTCAAAGCCTCGGGATAAGTATACTGCTCATGCTCCATCAAAAAACTGACGACTGTGCCTCCTTTGCCACTACTGAAATCCTTCCAGATTTGCTTGGCGGGCGAAACAATAAACGATGGTGTTTTCTCGTTACTGAAAGGTGAAAGTCCCTTGAAATTACTCCCAGATTTTTTAAGGCTTATAAATTCACCTATTACTTCCTCTACCCGTGCAGTTGAAAAAATCTCATCAATGGTTTTTCTAGAAATCATTTTCTAAGGCTTAAAAAAATTCTAATGCTTTCTTTCTACCACGTAGTTTAGCAAAGTTTTTAGCGATTGTTTGGCTTCATTATCTTCAAATTCATCTAAAATGCGAAGAGCCTTGTCTCGATAATCGTACATAACTTGTTCGGCATAATTCAATCCACCATGATTTTTCACGTATTCTATAACTTCATGTACTCGCTTTTTATTTTTATTATGTTTTTTTACCGAGCGAATCAGCCATTTTTTTTCAGTTTTAGAAGCTGTATTTATAGAATAAATCAAGGGCAACGTCATCTTTTGCTCTTTGATATCGATGCCTACTGGCTTCCCTATAATGTTGGTACTGGTGTAATCAAACAAATCGTCTTTGATTTGAAAAGCAATTCCTGTCAATTCACCAAATCGATGCATTTTTTTGGCTAAATTCTCATCAGATTTCACCGAAAGAGCTCCAATTTTACAACAGGCTGCGATGAGCGTTGCCGTTTTTTGACGGATAATTTCAAAATAAATATCTTCAGTAATGTCTAAATTTCTTGCTTTCTCGATTTGAAGCAATTCACCCTCACTCATTTCTCTGATGGCATTGCTGACTGCGGTTAATAAATCAAAATCTTGATGATCTGTCGCTAGCAAAACGCTTTTAGATAATAAATAATCTCCTACTAATACTGCAATTTTATTTTTCCACAATGCATTGATGGAGAAATAACCACGGCGGATACTGCTATCATCCACCACATCATCATGCACCAGTGTTGCCGTATGGATTAACTCAACGAGCGCCGCCCCACGGTAAGTTTTTTCTGTTGTTTCCCCCAACATTTTTGCCGTCAAAAAAACAAACATCGGGCGCATTTGTTTTCCTTTGCGGCGAACGATGTATTGCATGATTCGGTCGAGTAAAGAAACGTTCGTTTTCATCGAAGCATAAAACTTCTTCTCAAACGCTTTCATTTCTTCATCAATGGGTTGCTTGATGGTATTAACGATTTTAGCCAAACTTTTAAATTTTAGAACAATATGCTTTGGGTCACAAATTTATTTTCACTTCTGCCAAAACTTCATTGCATGAATAGCAAAATAAGTCATTTTTTTTTAAGGCTTAAAAAATTTTTTCAAAAGATTTCTTCTAAATTTTTCTAAGGCTTAAAAAATTTTTGAAAGATAAACTTTAAATCGGCTCTAAAAATAATAAATTTCATTGAAGCTTCTTCGAAATTTGATTTTTATTTGCCAATTGACCACAAGCCGCATCTATATCTTTCCCTCTGCTTCTGCGTACATTTACCACAATTCTGTTTTGCTCTAGCTGCTGAATGTATTGGCTGGTGACTGATGGTGGTGCTTGCAGAAATTTATCATCGCCAATGCTATTATACTCAATCAGATTAACTTTTGTGGGGACTTTTTTACAAAAAGCAATCAAGGCGTCTATATCTTCTTGTTTATCATTGATTTCTTTCCAAATAATGTATTCTAGCGTAATGATGCTTTTTGTCTGTTCATGCCAATATTTCAGACTTTCTAATATCTCTGTCAACGGAAATTTTTCAGAAAAAGGCATGATTTCATTTCTTTTTTCTTCGATGGCAGAGTGCAAAGACAAGGCAAGACCGACTCTTAAGTTTTCATCTGCCAATTTTTTTATCATCTTTGGAATCCCAGAAGTTGACACCGTAATTCTGCGTGGTGACATGCCTAGCCCGTTAGGGTGCGGTGCGGTGATTCGCTTGATGGCTTCGGTCACCTCGTTGTAATTGAGTAGAGGTTCACCCATACCCATAAATACGATATTGCTCAGCGGGCGGCCATAGTGTTCTTGGCTTTCTTTATCAATCAAAACTACTTGATCTACGATTTCAGCAGCACTCAGATTTCGCATTCGCTCTAGTTTTGCTGTTGCGCAGAATTCACAATTTAGGCTACACCCTACTTGACTGGATACGCAAGCTGTCGTGCGATTTTCTGCTGGAATCAAAACAGATTCGACTACATTTTTATCATGAAGCAAAACTGCGTTTTTTAATGTCCCGTCTTGGCTTGTTTGAAATTCTTGTACAACGGCATTTTTAATTTCAAAATGTTGATTTAAAACTGTACGAAATTCTTTGGATAAACTTGACATTTCCTCAAATTCGTGTGCATTTTTGTTCCAAATCCATTCATAAATTTGCTTTGCTCGAAATGCTTTCTCTCCGTTTTCAACAACAAAAGCCTCAATTTCTTTGAGGCTCAACTGGCGAATATCTTTTTTCATAAAAATCTTTTAAAGAATTAGCATCGCATCTCCGTAAGAAAAGAATTTATATTCTTTTTCTACGGCTTCTTTGTAGGCTTTCATCACCAAATCATGTCCTCCAAAAGCAGAAATCATCATCAGCAGCGTGGAGCGTGGCGTGTGAAAATTCGTCACCATTGCGTTGGCTATACTAAAGTCGTACGGTGGGTGGATGTATTTATTAGTCCAGCCAGAAAATTCGTTCAATTTTCCGTTTGCTGATACCGCTGATTCTATTGCCCGCATAGAAGTTGTGCCAATAGCACAAATTTTACTTTTCCCTTCTAAAGCTCTATTTACTTTTTCAACTGTTTCGGCGCTGATGTGAGCTCGTTCGCTCTCCATTTTATGTTTAGTTAAATCCTCTACTTGCACTGGAGAGAATGTTCCTAAACCAACATGTAGCGTTACCTCCGCAAAGTTTACTCCTTTGATTTCCAGTCGTTTGAGTAAGTGTTTAGAGAAATGCAAACCAGCCGTCGGTGCTGCTACGGCGCCTTCTTCTTTGGCATAAATCGTTTGGTATCTTTCTTCATCTTCCTCGTCTGCTTCTCGCTTGATGTATTTAGGCAAAGGTGTGGTGCCAAGTTCTGCTAATTTTGCTCGATATTCTTTATAATCTCCATCAAATAGGAATCGTAGTGTCCGCCCTCGGGAAGTTGTATTATCTACGACTTCAGCCACGAGCTCCCCATCTTCACCAAAGAATAATTTATTCCCGATTCTAATTTTCCTAGCTGGATCCACCAGTACATCCCATAATTTTGCTTTCGGGTCTAGTTCTCTTAGTAAAAACACTTCTATTTTGGCTCCAGTTTTTTCTTTGTTTCCAAAAAGTCTTGCGGGGAAAACTTTGGTGTTATTCATTATCAATAAATCCTCTTCATCAAAGTAATTTATCAAATCTTTGAATTCTTTATGTTCTATACTTTGAGTTTTTCGATCTAAAACCATCAAACGTGCTTCATCTCTATACGTGGCGGGTCTCTCAGCCAAAAGTTTTTCGGGTAATTTAAAATCAAAATCAGAGGTTTTCATTTTCATAATCACAAGTATTTTTGCAAGGCTACAAATATACAATCTTAAGCTCCCCTTTGTCAAGTATTTATAAAAAAATTAAGAAGAAGAATCCTCTTTCATGTATTTTTCATACAAAAAATAACCCACCGCTAAGCCTATTCCACCACCTACAGCATTGGTGAGGGCTAACTCTTGCGTGGCTTCCGCCCTGAATATGAATAATAAATAAGTAATTATAAACCCTGCAATGAAGCTCAATATTGTTTTGTTTAAATTTTTCATTCTAAAAGTTTTATTTTTTTTTAAGGCTTAAAAAATTTCTACATAATTTATGCAAGAAGAATTTCTTTCCTATTCTTTCATCTCTACGTATCTTTGCAAAAAGAACAGCGATGAAACTTCTTGATGGAATAAAATTAGCAAAAAAAACGAAAAAAAATATTCGCCAAAAAGTAGCGAACTATGTAACTGAAGGCAAAAGGGCTCCGCACTTGGCCGCTGTTTTGGTGGGCGAAGACCCCGCTAGCAATGCTTATGTGAAGATGAAGATCAAGGATTGCGAAGAAGTCGGATTCAAGTCAACACTTATCAAAAAAGATGCTGATATTTCTGAAAAAGAGCTTTTAGAAATCGTTCATGAATTGAATGAAAATAAGGAGCTAGATGGTTACATTGTGCAATTACCTTTGCCTAAACACATTAATGAAGATAAAATTTTGCAGGCCATCGACCCTCAGAAAGATGTGGATGGATTTCACCCTACAAATGTGGGTAAAATGGCGCTGGGTCTAGAAACCTTTTTACCAGCAACGCCTTTTGGCGTGATGCGCCTTTTGGAAGATTATGATATAGCAACTTCTGGAAAAAAATGTGTCGTTTTAGGTCGAAGCAATATCGTTGGCCGCCCGATGAGTATTCTGATGAGCCAGCCAGGTAAACACGCTAATTCAACGGTCACTATCTGCCATAGTGGGACAAAGAATTTGGAAGAGTTTACTCAAGAGGCTGATATCATTATTTCAGCAATTGGCAAAGCTCATTTTTTAACTTCTGAAATGGTGAAAGAAGGGGTAATCATCATAGATGTAGGCATCAACCGAGTCTATGATGAATCTAAAAAAGATTATAAATTGGTGGGTGATGTAGATTTTGAAAATATTAAAAGCAAAGCTGACTACATAACCCCCGTACCTGGTGGCGTGGGGCCTATGACAAGAGCCATGCTTCTAGAAAACACCTTATTGGCCTACAAGCGATTTGCTCAATAAAATTTAAATTATTTTGGTCTCAAAAAATCAAGAATTAGTAGAAACTGGGGAGTATCTTCCCATTATGGAAGATTTTTATACCCTGCAAGGAGAAGGCGCTCATACGGGCAAAGCCTCATACTTTATTCGTATCGGAGGATGTGATGTCGGCTGCCATTGGTGTGATGTTAAAGAAAGTTGGGATGCCTCAAAACACCCTATAACTTCTATAAAAACACTGATTGAAAGAATCCCTGAAAACGTGAAAACTGTTGTATTAACTGGGGGAGAACCCAGTAGCTATAACTTATATCCTCTGACTAAGTTATTGAAGCAAAGAGGATTCAAAATTCATATGGAAACTTCTGGTTCAAATGAAATCAGAGGACACGTAGACTGGATTTGTCTTTCCCCAAAAAAACTTCAAAGACCTGTGGAAAAAGTCATAAATAATGCACATGAATTAAAGTGTATTATCTACAATCAAAATGACTTTAAGTTTGCTGAAGAATATGCTGCAAAAGTAAAAGAATCATGCGAGCTCTTTCTGCAACCAGAATGGAGCAAATCTAAGGGGATTGTACCGCAGATTATTCATTATATTTTGAAGAATCCCAAGTGGAAAATTTCAATTCAGACGCATAAATTTTTAAATATTCCCTAATTTTTTTTTAAGGCTTAAAAAATTTTAAAATTTTCCCATACCAATTAAATTGATTATTATAAAAGAAAGTCTTAACTTTGGGGCTTTTATTGGCCTAGTAGTTCAACTGGATAGAATATCAGATTTCGGCTCTGAGGGTTGAGGGTTCGAATCCTTCCTAGGTCACATTTTTTAGTCATTTCGCTAAAAACAAAGAAAAAGCAATGGTTTTAAAAGGGCTTTTAAGCCTATATTTTTAAAACTCTTGCCACCAATTTTGGTGGCAATTTGTATTTTGATCCTTAAACTAATAATCGCTCATTCAATTTAAAAGAATGAGTAAAAAAAAAATTTCAATCAAAAATTAGCTTGTCCTCTTGTATTTGGGTCGGTTACTTGCCATTGGTTATCTTCAGTCCTAGAAATGCTTGCTGTGGATGGTGTTAAACTATTCTCTTCTAAAGGAATTAATCGTGAAGTCATGCCTGATGCTGGGCCTGTAGTGGCTTTAAAAGCACCTCCATAGGTAAGAAACTCTATCACCTCATTGGCATTCACCAAAGCAAATCCGTCGGGCCCGTCTTGTATAGGAGTTTTCCAAACGTAGTAATCATAACTAGCATCAGCGGTTTTTACCGTACTGCTTAAACCAATTTTTCCGATGATATCCCCATCACTACCATTGTAATGATAAATACTAACGGCACTCACATCGGAACCTTTTTTCACCCTGATTTCTACAAATTCATTTTTTGCACTACCTTTGTTCTTGTAATGAAATTCATTAATTCGAATAACATTATCATCTAAAACCGGGGGTGTGATGTTCATCATTTTTGGTGTTGGATTACCCGAAGCATAATAATTTTGAGGTAAATCATTGGCTTTCGAATCAAAATAATCTGGCTTCAGTGAAGTCGTTGCCCCTTCTGAAATTGGAAATTTCCCTGAGAGAGATAAATTTTTAACTTCATCTATCAAAACCTTATTGCATTCCAAAGCGACATTATTTGTATTAGAAGTCGTCCCATTGGTGAAATTAAAGTTAGAGGTCGTATTACTATAACCATAAGTATAATCAACTGGTATTTCTCCGTTCTTTTCTTTATCCTCTATTGCGCCAAACACAAGAAAATCATTGGCTGATATAATTAAGTTCCCATTGATTTGAAACACATACTCATTGTTGGAAAAAACACATTTTGCTAAATTTAGGTTTCGATTCGTTGTATTGTATACCTCAAACCATTCTTTAAATCTTTCATCTCCTTCAGGGTCAACCATGAATTCAGTAAAAATAACTTCACCTTCTGATGGCGATGCTTCTTTCTCGGTAGAATTTTCACCACCAAATACCACCCAAGACGTTCCGTCAAAACCGATGAATTGATTTTTGGTATTATCAAATAAAATCATCCCTTTTACTGGATTATTTTGTTTAATATAGTCAAGCGAATCCTTCTCAATTACAGGTAAAATAAGAGCTCCTCTACTAGCATCCAATTCAAGAATAGAGTTAGGATGAGGTTTTTCTTTGTCTGCATTTGTTGTAATTAACACTTGCGAATTTAACGTAAATGGAATTAATAATATTAAAAAACAAATTTTATTTAATTCTCTCATATTCTGTTATAATACTCGTTGTGCATTTAGAAAGTAAAATAAAAAAGTGCTCATAGAATCACAAAAAATCCAATACATTTATTTGGAATCAATCAAATAAACATATGAACAAATTCACTCAAATTTAAAAAAATTATTATTAAATAATATGGGAAAATTAGAATTAAATACTACTTCTTTTATTAGTAAAAAAGTATTTTTTATTAAAGAAATAAAGAATGACAAACAAAATTCTATCAGTTCTGTGACCAATTTACAATTAGAAGAAATTATACCAAAACTTTTGAGAGTTTAAAAACAAGAATTTTAACTAAAATCACAAGACTTACAACTATTCAATTCTTGAATAAATTTATTTTTAAAGATCAATGTGTAAACCGAGGTTGACTTGTAGTGTGTTATAAAAAGAGCTACTCAAGAGACTAACTTGTTGAATGACTTATTTATTTTTTAATCAATATTTTTATTTCTTTCATTCTTCACCCTTCACTCTTCATCCTTTGTCTATTGTCTTAAGTCTTTTTTTCTTTTCTCCAATCAATTCAAAACTCAAAATTCAAAATTAGTCTAAAAACTTTTCTCATTCTTCTCCAAGAGTTCTTTTAGGTTTTATAGCAGTACTACCAACATAGGTAGAACAGTCAGGAAAGATAACGAAAAGCATAAAGTAGTTAGATAAGACAAAATGTATTAAACAAAAACCTGCATAGTATGTTACTATGCAGGTTTGTAATAAAAAACTGGCGACGACCTACTCTTCCACGATATGCAGTACCATCGGCGCAGGCAGGCTTAACTTCTCTGTTCGGAATGGGAAGAGGTGAGCCCTGCCGCTATAGTCACCCTAAATCTTTGATTGACATGTTTGATAGATAGATTAAAACTTTTTTTTATAAAAAAGAATAAAAACAAACAACCGATCCTCTCGCGGTTAGTTAAATCTACGGGTAATTAGTACTACTCGACTATGACATTACTGCCTTTACATCTGTAGCCTATCTACGTGGTCATCTCCCACGGCCCTTTAAAGAAGTCTCATCTTGTGGCAAGTTTCGCACTTATATGCTTTCAGTGCTTATCTTAACCGAACATAGCTACTCTGCGGTGCACTTGGCAATACAACAGATACACTAGCGGTTCGTTCAACTCGGTCCTCTCGTACTAGAGTCAAGCCCACTCAAACTTCTAACGATCGCAACAGATAGAGACCGAACTGTCTCACGACGTTCTGAACCCAGCTCGCGTGCCACTTTAATGGGCGAACAGCCCAACCCTTGGGACCTTCTCCAGCCCCAGGATGTGACGAGCCGACATCGAGGTGCCGAACCTCCCCGTCGATGTGAGCTCTTGGGGGAGACTAGCCTGTTATCCCCGGAGTACCTTTTATCCTATGAGCGATGGCCCTTCCATTCAGCGCCACCGGATCACTATGTCCTGCTTTCGCACCTGTTCGACTTGTAGGTCTCACAGTCAAGCACCCTTATGCCATTACACTCTACGCACGGTTACCAAGCGTGCTGAGGGTACCTTTGAAAGCCTCCGTTACTCTTTCGGAGGCGACCACCCCAGTCAAACTACCCACCACGCAATGTCCTCCTCTCGGAGTTAGGCTCCAAGTAAACCAAGGGTGGTATTTCAACAACGACTCCTCAACACCTAGCGATGCCAATTCACAGTCTCCCACCTATCCTACACATGGTTTACCCAAAGTCAATACGAAGCTATAGTAAAGGTTCACGGGGTCTTTTCGTCCCGTTGCGATTAACCGGCATCTTCACCGATACTACAATTTCACCGAGCTCATGGCTGAGACAGTGTCCAGATCGTTACACCATTCGTGCAGGTCGGAACTTACCCGACAAGGAATTTCGCTACCTTAGGACCGTTATAGTTACGGCCGCCGTTTACTGGGGCTTCAGTCAAAAGCTTCGCTTACGCTAACCTCCTCCCTTAACCTTCCAGCACCGGGCAGGTGTCAGACCCTATACATCATCTTTCGATTTAGCAGAGTCCTGTGTTTTTGATAAACAGTCGCCTGGACCTCTTCGCTGCGGCCCCAATCTCTTGGGGCGACCTTTCTCCCGAAGTTACAGGTCTATTTTGCCTAGTTCCTTAGCCATGATTCACTCGAGCGCCTTAGGATACTCTCCTCGACTACCTGTGTCGGTTTACGGTACGGGCTGCTTCACTCGCTATTTCTTGGAGGTCACTTCATAAGATTATCACGCCAGCCGTAGCCTTTGTGTACTATCCCCACGTTAAATGGGTTCAACGTACTATTCCGTCAGTACGCACTTATTACTTAACCCCGTCACTTCCTCTGTGAGCAGGTACAGGAATATTAACCTGTTTGCCATCCACTACCCCTTTCGGGTTCATGTTAGGTCCCGACTAACCCTCAGCTGATTAGCATAGCTGAGGAATCCTTAGTCTTGCGGCGTGCGGATTTCTCATCCGCATTATCGTTACTTATGCCTACATTTTCTTTTCTATACAATCCACCAAGCCTTACAGCTCAACTTCTACTCGTATAGAATGCTCCCCTACCACTGTATCTACAGTCTATAGCTTCGGTAGTATGTTTATGCCCGATCATTATCCATGCCAGATCGCTCGACTAGTGAGCTGTTACGCACTCTTTAAATGAATGGCTGCTTCCAAGCCAACATCCTAGCTGTCTGTGCAATCCAACCGCGTTTTATCAACTTAACATACATTTAGGGACCTTAGCTGTTAGTCCGGGTTCTTTCCCTCTCGGACATGGACCTTAGCACCCATGCCCTCACTGCTTAATATCATTTACTAGCATTCGGAGTTTGTCAGGAATTGGTAGGAGGTGAATCCCCCGCATCCTATCAGTAGCTCTACCTCTAATAAACTTATTTAAACGCTGCACCTAAATGCATTTCGGGGAGTACGAGCTATTTCCCAGTTTGATTGGCCTTTCACCCCTACCCACAGGTCATCCGAAGACTTTTCAACGTCAACCGGTTCGGTCCTCCACTGTGTGTTACCACAGCTTCAACCTGCCCATGGGTAGATCACAAGGTTTCGCGTCTACTCCTACTGACTATATCGCCTTTTTCAGACTCGCTCTCGCTTCGAATACAGTGCTGAACACCTTATCCTCGCCAGTAACAGTAACTCGTAGGCTCATTATGCAAAAGGCACGCCGTCACATCTTACGATGCTCCGACCGCTTGTAGGCGTACGGTTTCAGGTTCTCTTTCACCCTTTTATTCAAAGTGCTTTTCACCTTTCCTTCACAGTACTTGTTCACTATCGGTCTCACAGGAGTATTTAGCCTTGGAGGATGGTCCCCCCTTCTTCAAACAGGATTTCTCGTGTCCCGCCCTACTTAATACGTAATCTACTCATTTCTTATACAGGACTCTCACCTTCTTCGGTATACTTTTCCAAGTATTTCTAATATTTGTAAATTCTCGGCTAATCCCATTTCGCTCGCCACTACTCTGGGAATCTCTTTTGATTTCTTTTCCTCCGGGTACTTAGATGTTTCAGTTCCCCGGGTTCGCCCCATCTCTGGTACTATGCCTTCAACATAGTGGGTTGCCCCATTCGGATATCTGCGGATCTATTCTTATGTGCAAATCCCCGCAGCTTTTCGCAGCTTATCACGTCCTTCTTCGCCTCTGTGAGCCTAGGCATCCGCCATACGCCCTTAACGATTTCTTCTAACCGCGCTCTTTAATCTCGGTTATTTGTTTTTACCTTCTATTTTATTTCTTTTAGATTCTTCCCTCTCTATAAATCTCTCAATCTATAATTCAAAAAAAATCCTACTCGTTATCATTTCTCGTTTTCTACTTCAAGTTTCTTTTCCCTCTATATTATTAATCCCTTAATCCTATAGAGAAAAACTTGCTATCTATCATGTCAATGAACTTCTTCTCAATTGTACATCGTAACCTAAACAATGTATAATCAATGATCGTGGAGAATATCGGAGTCGAACCGATGACCTCCTGCGTGCAAGGCAGGCGCTCTAGCCAGCTGAGCTAATCCCCCATTATCTTAATTAAAAATTATAAAATGAAAAATTATCGCTCACCTCCTAGTATTCTTCTAC